>NZ_JBEYFB010000010.1:0-214357 GCF_040634135.1 Streptomyces sp. NPDC007164 | reverse complement strand
ATCGGACGGTGCGATCAGATCGGGCCGCCCGATCGGATCGCACCGTCCGATCAGATCGACACGTTCGACTCGGCAGGCGTACGCAGGGAAGGAACGGCCACTGTCTGTCCACACGCTCAACGAACTCCTGCTCGTCTGCTCACTCGTACTGCTCGTCGCGGTGGCGGCGGTGCGCATCTCCTCGCGCAGCGGGCTCCCCAGCCTGCTCCTGTACCTCGGCATCGGGATCGCCATGGGGCAGGACGGCTTCTTCGACGTCAAGTTCGACAACGCGGAACTGACCCAGGTCATCGGCTATGCCGCACTGGTCGTGATCCTCGCCGAGGGCGGCCTCGGCACGAAGTGGAAAGAGATCAAACCGGCGCTGCCGGCCGCGGTGATGCTCTCGCTGGTCGGCGTCGCGGTCAGCGTGGGTGTCACGGCGGCCGGGGCGCACTACCTGGTCGGCCTGGACTGGCGGCAGTCCCTGATCATCGGCGCGGTCGTCTCGTCGACGGACGCCGCCGCGGTCTTCTCCGTACTGCGCAAGGTGCCGCTGCCGGCCCGGGTCACCGGCGTGCTGGAGGCCGAGTCCGGCTTCAACGACGCCCCCGTGGTGATCCTGGTGGTCGCCTTCTCCACCAAGGGGCCGGTGGACAGCTGGTACGTACTGGTCGGCGAGATAGCGCTGGAACTCGCGATCGGCGCCGCCATGGGCATCGCCGTCGGCTGGCTCGGCTCGTACGGACTGCGTCATGTGGCGCTGCCCGCGTCCGGCCTCTACCCGATCGCCGTCATGGCCATCGCGGTGTCCGCATACGCGGCGGGCGCCCTGGTCCACGGCAGCGGCTTCCTCGCCGTGTACCTGGCCGCGATGATCCTCGGCAACGCCAAGCTGCCGCACTGGCCCGCCACCCGCGGCTTCGCCGACGGGCTCGGCTGGCTGGCACAGATCGGCATGTTCGTGCTGCTCGGTCTCCTGGTCACGCCGCACGACCTGCTCGACGACTTCTGGCCCGCGGTCATCGTGGGGCTGGTGCTGACCGTGGTGGCGCGCCCGCTGGAGGTCTTCATCTCGCTGGCGCCGTTCCGGCTGCCCTGGCAGGAGAAGGCGCTCATGTCCTGGGCGGGGCTGCGCGGCGCCGTGCCCATCATCCTGGCGACCATCCCGATGGTCGCCGGGGTCGAGGGCTCCACCCGGGTCTTCAACATCGTCTTCGTGCTGGTCATCGTCTACACCCTCATCCAGGGACCGACCCTGCCCTGGCTGGCGAAGGCCCTGAAGATCGCCGACGATCCGACCGAGGCCGCCGACCTGGGCATCGAGTCGGCGCCGCTGGAGCGGCTGCGCGGTCATCTGCTCTCGGTCGCGATCCCGGCCCGGTCGAAGATGCACGGCGTGGAGGTGGGGGAGCTGCGGCTGCCCGCCGGGGCCGCCGTCACCCTCGTCGTACGGGACGGCAAGAGCTTCGTACCGGCGCCCTCCACCGTGCTGCGGCGCGGCGACGAGCTGTTGGTGATCACCACCGATCCGGTGCGCGACGCGGCGGAGGAACGGCTGCACGCGGTCGGCCAGGGCGGCAAGCTCGCGGGCTGGCTGGGGGCCGGTGGCAGGAGTGGCAGCGGAGGCGGCGGCGGTAGCGGAGGCTCCGGGGACGTGGGCCATGCGGGGCCGCATGCTGCACGCGATGCGGTGCAGCACGACGTGTCACATGCGCTGAAGGCCGTGAAACGGCTGGGGAAGACGGGCGGGGGCGGTCCGAAGACCCACCACTGAACTGAGAGCACGCGCTGCGGGAGCGGAAGCTTCCGTGACTTGTGCGGGGGTTTTCGTGACTGCGCAGGGGTTTCCCGCGACTTCACGGATGCTTCCGTGACTGCGCGGGTACTTCCGTGACTACGCGGAGCTTGCCGTGACTGCGCGGGAGCTTCCCGTGACTGTTCGAGATCCGAGGCACCTGCTTGCGATCCGAGGCATCGATGGGAGCCCTTGCGCACATTCACAGGTGCACAAGGGACCCTGCCTGTATCGTGAAGGGATCGATCGACCTCCGTCGCGGGGCCGGTCGACCCGATCGGCCAACTCGACCGACCGACCCGAACGACCCGAACGACCAACCCGAACGACCAACTCTGCCTGATGCAGAGCTGGCGCGACCGTATGGCGGTCGTGGCGTCCTCCGCCTCTGCTGAGCGCCCGGCATCTACCGCAGTTCCGCGCGAAGAGGACAGCTCTCGGCAGCACCCGCACGAACGAGCCCGCACCCATCCGTGCCGGCCGCCCGACGGGAGCTCGGCCACCAGGCGGCAGAAAGGCATGGACCGTGGCGTCCACGGTCACCGACCGCCCCGGATACGGGCAGTTGCTGCGCACCCCGGGTGCGTGGACATTTCTTCTTCCGGGCTTCGCCGCACGGCAGCCCTTCGCGATGCTGACCATCGGCATCGTGCTCCTGGTCCAGCACACCACCGGTTCGTACGGCAGCGCGGGCGCCGTCGCCGCGGTGACCGGTGTCTCCATGGCCCTGTTCGCACCACAGACCGGCAAGCTCGCCGACCGCTTCGGCCAGCGCGCCGTGCTGCTGCCCGGCGTGCTGGTGCACTCCGCGTCCGTCGCGGTGCTGACGGCGCTTGCGCTGGCGGACGCGCCCCTGTGGGCGCTGTTCGTCGCCGCCGTGCCGACGGGTGCGTCCGTTCCGCAGGTCGGACCGATGGTGCGGGCCCGCTGGGCGGCGGTGCTCGGCGCGGCGCCGGGCCGTGAGGCCTCGCCGCTGATGTCCACCGCGGCCGCCTTCGAATCGGTGACGGACGAGTTCACCTTCGTCATCGGCCCGGTGCTAGCCACCGCGCTGTGCACCGGCGTGCACCCGGCGGCCGGTCTGATCACGGAGGCCGCACTGACCCTGATCGGAGGGCTGCTCTTCGCCGCACAGCGCCGCACCCAGCCCGCGGTGCGCAACGCCGATTCCGGCACCTCCCAGCGGCATGTCTCCGCCCTGTCCGTGCCGGGCGTGCGGGTGCTCGCGGTGACCTTCCTCGGGATCGGCGCGGTCTTCGGCGGCATGCAGGTCTCGCTGACCGCCTTCGCCGAGGAGATCGGCCGCCCGGGAGCGAACGGCCTGCTGTACGGCGTCTTCGCGGCCGGCAACATGCTGGCCGGGATCGCCTGCGGCGCCATCGCCTGGAAGAGCGGGCCGCGGCGGCGGCTGATCGTCGGGTACGCGGCCCTCACCGTGACCGCGTCCGGACTGTGGGCGGTGCACTCGGTGCCGTTGCTGGCCGGACTCGGGCTTCTGGTCGGGCTCTCCATCGCCCCGGCCCTGATCAGCGGCTACACGCTGGTCGAGGCGCTGGTGCCGGGGTCCGCCCGGACCGAGGCGTTCACCTGGCTGACCGGCTCGGTCGCACTCGGCCAGGCGGCGGCCGTGACGGTCGCCGGACAGCTCGCGGACGCCCACGGTGCCGCCACCGGTTTCCTGGTGCCGCTCGTGGGGACCGTACTGGCGCTGATCACCCTGGTTTCGCTGCGTTCCAGGCTCGTGCCGGCCGCCCAGGGACGGACCGTGGCACGTGGTGTCGGTCACCGGAAGCCGGTCACGGTGGACTGATGCTGCGGAATACGTCAGTATGGAGCGTCGTTAGCACTCATTGAGTCAGAGTGCCAGGAGGAGCAAGTGCCGACCTATCAGTACCAGTGCACCGAATGTGGCGAGGGCCTCGAGGCGGTGCAGAAGTTCACCGATGACGCCCTCACCGTGTGCCCGAGCTGCGATGGACGCCTGAAGAAGGTGTTCTCGGCGGTCGGCATCGTCTTCAAGGGTTCCGGTTTCTACCGGAACGACAGCCGCGGCTCCTCGTCGAGCAGCACGCCGGCTTCGTCCTCGGCGAAGGCTTCCGGTTCCGCTTCGTCCGATTCCTCGTCGTCTTCGACGTCGTCGGCATCGACGGGATCCGACTCGAAGTCCTCCGCCTCCTCTTCTTCCTCCACGTCGTCCTCGTCGTCCGCTTCTTCGACGAGCGGCACATCGGCCGCCTGAGCCGAACCGCACTTCCACCGTGAGCCCCGCCGATCCGTTCGGCGGGGCTCACGGCGTTTCCGGGCGTACGGGGATCCCGGCGTTTCCCGGCGTACGGGGATCCGGGCTTTCCCAAGGCGTGCGGGGATCCCGGCTTTCCCGGCGTACGGGGATCCCGGCTTTCCCAAGGCGTGCGGGGATCCGGGCGCTTTCGGGCATGCGGGGATGTCGGCGTCCGGGCGGGCATCCCGGTGTTTTCGCGCGCCGCTACTGTGATCGCATGGTGAACGCAGAGATCGGTGTCATCGGCGGCTCGGGCTTGTACTCCTTCCTGAAGGACGTCACGGAGGTGCGCGTGGACACCCCGTACGGACCGCCGAGCGACTCCCTCTTCCTCGGCGAGGTGGGCGGCCGCCGGGTCGCCTTCCTCCCCCGCCACGGACGCGGCCACCACCTGCCGCCGCATCGCATCAACTACCGGGCCAACATGTGGGCGCTGCGCTCCGTCGGCGTACGTCAGGTCCTCGGCCCGTGCGCGGTGGGCGGCCTGCGTCCGGAGTACGGACCGGGCACCCTGCTCGTCCCCGACCAACTGGTGGACCGCACCAAGGCCCGGACGCAGACGTACTACGACGGGGAGACCCGGGCCGACGGGGCGGAGCCGAACGTCCTGCACCTGGGCTTCGCCGATCCGTACTGCCCCGAGGGGCGCAGGGCCGCACTGGCCGCGGCACGCGCGGAGAACTGGGATCCGGTGGACGGCGGGACGCTGGTGGTCGTCGAGGGGCCCCGCTTCTCGACCCGTGCGGAGTCGCGCTGGCATGCGGCGATGGGCTGGTCGGTGGTCGGGATGACCGGTCACCCGGAGGCCGTCCTGGCCCGTGAGCTGGGCCTGTGCTACACGACGATGACCCTGGTGACGGACCTGGACGCGGGAGCGGAGGCCGGCGACGGCGTCTCGCACGGGGACGTGCTGAAGGTGTTCGCGGCCAACGTGGACCGGCTGCGCTCCGTCCTCTTCGACGTGGTGGCCGCGCTGCCGGCGGAGGCGGACCGGGACTGTTTGTGCTCGCACGCGCTGGATGGGCTGAAGCCGGGCATCGAGCTTCCTTAGCGGGGCGGGTGCCACGGGGCGGGGCGCTGTACGGCGGGTGGCGTGGAGCGGGTGACGGAGTTTTCCACAACTCCGAGGCTGTCCACAGGCATCAGCGGGAATCTCGCGGACGGTGGATCGTGAGGGGTGTTCGTCCGAAGCTCCCACGCACTCCTCACAGCAGGTGGTATCGACCATGCTCGCGTCTTCCGCGTCTTCCGCGTCTTCCGCGTCTTCCGCGTCTTCCGCGTCGTCAGTGTCTTCGGCGTCGTCAGTGTCTTCCCCGTCCCCCACGCCATTCCCGCCGTTGCCGTCCCCGTCACCGGCGCCGCCGCCCTGCGGGGTGCCCGCGTTCGAACCGCTGCGGGTGCGCGGAGGCGGTGCGCACCGGCTGCGGCGGGCATTGTGGCGGCAGCGTCGCGCCCTCGCGGCCGGGCTGGCGCTGACGGCCGCCGCACTCGCCGCCACGGGGCTGGGCGGTGGCGGTGCGGGAGCGGGCGGCAGTGCCGCGTACGGGGCGGGATCCGGTGGTACGGCGGGGGCGGCGCCGGAGCGGGCGCGGCGACCTGCCCGGTTGGTGTCCGCGCCGGTCCGGATCGCGGATGCGGGGGCGGTGCGCTTATTGCGGCCGGGCGATCATGTCGACGTGATCGCTGCCGGGGAGTCCCGGGGCGGGACCGGCGTCGGGGCCCAGGTTCTGGCGAAGGGCGCGCGGGTGGCGGAGGTGCCGCACACCTCGGTGGACGGCGCCGCGGGCTTCGAGGGTTCCGACGGCTCCACGCAGGACGGTGCGCTGATCGTGCTGGCCGTCCCCCGGGAAACGGCCACCGCACTGGCCGGTGCGGGCATCTCGTCCCGACTGGCGGTGACCCTACATTGATTCGCACCGATGAACGATCAAGTCACCTGACCAAACCTCAGAATTGGGTGGTTTCAACGCGTACTGCCGTAAGTTGCGGAGGAGTTTGCTCCGCCTACAGCACACGCGAAGGAAGGCTCACCTGTGAGCGAGAAAAAGGTCAGTCTGCTGGAAGGGTTCAAAGCCTTCCTGACTCGCGGCAACGTGATCGATCTCGCGGTCGCTGTCGTCATCGGTGCCGCGTTCACCCAGATCGTGAACTCGGTCGTCAAGGGAGTCATCAACCCGCTGGTCGGTGCGTTCGGCACCAAGGACCTGGAGAGCTACAGCTCCTGCCTCAAGGGCCCCTGCGTCACGGACCCGAAGACGGGCGAGGCGACCGAGGGCATCCGGATCCTGTGGGGTTCGGTGCTCAGCGCCACCCTCAGCTTCCTGATCACGGCAGCCGTCGTGTACTTCCTGATGGTCCTGCCCATGGCCAAGTACCTGGCCAAGCGGGCGGCGATGCAGGCTGCGAAGGACGGGGTGCAGGAGACGCTGGAGGTGAGCGAGCTGGAGGTGCTGAAGGAGATCCGCGACGCCCTTGTCTCGCAGCGCGGCGGCCCGGCGGGCGAGACCGGCGAGACCCCTGGCCGGGGTCACGACGAGTAGCGCGACGCGCAGCGGAAGAACCGGCGGCAACGCCGCCGGACCACCACGGGGCGGGAAATCAGATGTGGTGGGGCGGCTTCTCGTCGAGGAAGCGCGCCAGATCGGCGGCGCTGCCACCGGCCGGGGCCCGCTCGCCCCACCCCTGGTCCGTATCGTCCGCGGACTGCTGGTCCAGCGGATCGTCGAAGGTCAGAGCCGGTTTCGGTTTCGGCCGGTCCGGCCGGGAGGGCTTCGAATCGCGCGGGCCGGGGGCGGGGGCGGTGCTCATACGTCAAGGGTACGGCGGCGGTCAGCGGTCCTTCGGGTCGATCAGCCACAGCCCGAGGACGACGAGGAACGACAGACACAGGAAGCCGGCACCCCACCAGGCCGTGCCGGTGTTGCCCTCCATCCATGCGTCGATGATGACGGTCAGTCCCCAGAGCTGGCCGATGACCACCGTCATGGCGAGGGCCAGCCGGGCCGTCAGTTTCGAGGACCGCTCGGGCTCCTGGTCGGTACCGGCCCCCGGCCCGGGGCCGGTGTGGCGGACCCGGGGGTCGCCGTAGCCGCTTGTGGCACGGATCTGCGGATAGCGCTCGTGGACCGGCCGGTTGAGTTCGGGACGAGCACTTCCCGGGTGGTACTCCGGGGGCTCCGGGTTCCGGGACTGCGGGGCGTCGCTCATGTCCGCCTGCCAGGGGTCTCGGCCCCGGTCCGGGCCTCGGTCCGGGCCCCGGTCCGGGCGGTCCCCGGCTCAGCGGCCGCAGGGCCTTCCGCGCCGCCGCCCTTGACGGCGGGACAGCCGATGCGGGAGGCGAGGTCCGGGCGGTCGGCTCGGAACCGGCGGCACAGCCCCTGCTCGACGCTCTCGCCCGAGCGCGTCGTACCGATGGCCCAGATGCTGCCGTCGGCCTGCTCGATGAGCACCACCTTGGGCAGCGCACGCGGCGGCGGCCCGGCGGTGACCTCTCCGGTACGGGCGTCGAAGACGCCTTCGTGGCAGGGGCAGTACAGCTCGCCCTGGGAACCCCGGTCCTTGCGCCAGAGCACGGCACAGGCGAGATGGGTGCAGATCGCGGAGTAGCCGACGAGGGTGCCGTCGTCGAGCCGGACGGCGACCGCCTTGTCCTCCTCGTCCGGGTAGTGGAAGGCGACGGACTCACCGGGCAGGAGCTGGCCGGCGATCCTCTTCGGCGAGGGGGTCCTGTCGTCGTCGGGGTCGCCGTGGCGCGGCAGGATTCCCGCCGCCACCCCGAGCCCGCCGACGGCGAGCCCGCCGGAGACGGTCGTCACGATCCGGAGGTAGTCGCGCCGGGTGGTGAGGGAGTCGACGGCGATCCGGTCGTGCAGGGCTTCGCGCGGATCGCCGGAGGGCGGCTGGTCGGTGACGCTCATCGGCGGACGTCCTTCCCGTTGATCTCGACGACGGGAAGGCCGCCGGGCACCGGCCACTGCATCCGGTCGGCAGGAACGACCATGGCCACGCCGGTGCGCACCTCGCTCCGGCCGAAGCTGAAGGTGTCGGCAACCTGGACGCCGGGGCGCTCCGCCTGGAGCTCCTCGACGGTCCCGTAGAACAGCGCCCCGGTCGGGCAGACGGTCGCGCACATGGGGGCGAGGCCGTAGGCGGTGCGGTCGTAGCAGAGGTTGCATTTCATCTGCAGCTTCGCCTGGAGGTCGATCTTCGGGACGCCGAAGGGGCAGGCGTTGACGCAGTTGGCGCAGCCGATGCAGCGGGTGGTGTCGGCCTGCTGCACCACACCGTCGGCGGTCACCAGGATCGCGTCGGCGGGGCAGACCTCGGCGCACGGGGCGACCGGGTCCTCGCAGTGCATGCAGACAGTGGGAAGGGAGGCCACGGACTGGCCCTCGTCGGTGTAGTCGAGGTGGATCATCGACTTGCCGCGGTGCGAGTCGCACTCCCGGCAGGCGGAGACGCAGGCCTGGCAGCCGATGCAGCGCCCCGGGTCGATGAAAATCGTTCTGCCCATCATGGGGCGGTCAGCTCCTCTCCGAGGTGCCACGCCCCTGGGGGGCCGTGGGCGGCAGCGGGTCGGTCCGCGAGACCTGGGTCTCCGGGTAGCTGACCTGGCCGGGTGCGACAGGCGGTGCGGGGACGTCGTCGATCTTCTCGGCGTGCTCGATGCGGCAGGCGCACACCTTGTACTCCGGGATCTTGGAGCGGGGGTCGAGGGCGTCGATGGTGAGGGCGTTGGCCGCGGTGGGGACGGGCCAGTGGTACGGGATGAAGACGGTGTCGGGGCGGATCGCCTCGGTGACCAGGGCGGGGAAGACCTCGCTGCCGCGCCGGGTGACGACGCGGACCGGTTCGCCGTTGCGGAAGCCGTGGGAGGGATGGAGTTCGGCCCAGGGGCGCGGGGTCTGTTCCACGAGGGCGCCCAGACGGCGGGTCTGGTTGCCGGAGAGGAAGTGGGCGACGGTGCGCCCGGTGGTGAGCGACATGGGGTGCTCGTCGTCGTACGGGTCCATCGGCGGGTGCCATTCGACGACCTGCAGATGGATCTTGCCGTCCGGGTGGTAGGTCCTGCCGTCCTCGAAGAGCCGGGGGGTGCCGGGGTGGTCGGTGGTGGGGCAGGGCCAGGCGATTCCGCCGGTCTCCTCCAGCCGTTCGTAGGTGATGCCGTAGTAGTCGTTGACGGTGCCGGCGGAGGCGGTCCGCAGTTCGTCGAAGACGGCGCGGGAGTCGGCGAAGGCGAATTTGTCGCCCGCGCCGAGGCGCCTGGCGAGTTCGCACATCACCCAGGTGTCGGTCCGTACGCCGGGCGGCGGGTCCTGGGCCTTGTTGTGCTTGACCACCCGGGCCTCCGCGTTGGCCATCACGCCTTCGTCCTCGGCCCAGGTGGTGACGGGAAAGACGACATGTGCGTTGGCAGCGGTCTCGGAAAGGAAGAAGTCGAATTGAGCGTGGAATTCTGTGGCGTCGTACCCCTCCTTGACCACCCTGTAGTTGGGGAGGGAGACGAAGGGGTTGTTGCAGATGCCGATCAGGCCGCGGATCTCGCGGCGCTGCATCTGCCAGACCATTTCCATCATCGAGGTGCCGGCGGGCGGGAGTTCGGACTCCTCGATGCCCCAGATCTCGCAGATCTGCCTGCGGTGCTCCTCGTTCATGATCGAGCGGCCGCCGGGCAGGAGGTCGGATTTCTGCCCGTGCTCACGGCCGCCCTGCCCGTTGCCCTGGCCGGTGATGGTGCCGTAGCCGGCCCCGGGCTTGCCGATGTGGCCGGTGGCGGTGCAGAGGTTGATCACGCTGAGGCAGTTCTCGACGCCCTGCGAGTGGTGCTCGATGCCACGGGCGTGCCAGGCCATGGCCTTGGGGGCGCGGGCGAAGGCGCGGGCGACCTGGGTGATCTGCTCGACGGGGATGCCGCAGATCTCGGCGGCCCGGTACGGCGGATACTCGGCCACCTTGGCCTTCACCTCCTCCCAGCCGGTGGTGTGGGCGGCGAGATAGGCCTCGTCGGTCAGGCCCTCCTCGACGACCACGTGCAGCACGGAATTGAAGAAGGCCGAATCGGTGCCGGGTTTGAGGGCGACGTGGATGTCGGCCGTGCGGGCGATCGCGGTCTCCCTCGGGTCGACGACGATCAGGCTCGCACCGCGGTCCCGGGCTCCCCACACGTACTGGGTCATCACGGGGAAGCACTCGCCGACGTTGGAGCCCGCGATCAGCAGGCAGTCGGTGAGCAGGATGTCGGAGAAGGGGTTGCCGGCCCGGTCGATGCCGAAGGCGAGTTTGTTGGCGCCCGCGGCGCTGACCATGCAGAGCCGGCCGTTGTAGTCGACGTGCCGGGACTTGAGCGCGACCCGGGCGAATTTGCCGACCAGATAGGTCTTCTCGGAGAAGAGACTGGCGCCGCCGAGCAGCCCGAAGGCGTCGTTCCCGTGGCTCTGCTGGATGCGCCTGATCTCGGCGACGGTGAAGTCCAGGGCCTCGTCCCAGGAGACCTCGCGGAAGTCCTCGTCGCGGGAGCGGCGCATCAGCGGGGCGGTGAGCCGGTCGGGGTGGTTGACCTGCTGGTACGCGTTGATCCCCTTGGGGCACAGTCGCATCCGGTTGATGTCGTGGTTGCGGGGTTCGACGCCGAAGACCTTGCCGCCGCGGTCGACGCGCAGATACATCCCGCACTGCACCCCGCAGAAGCAGCAGTGGGTGGGGACGAGCGTCTCGCCGTCCTGGTCGGCGCGCCACCGGTCGGCGGGGATCCCGCCCGCGTCCCGGAAGGCCCGGGTGCCGGGCGGGGCGAGGGAGGGGTCGAGCGGGACGGCCGTACGGGGGTCGGCCGCTCGCGGATCCGCAGTCACTTGAAGCCCTTCTTCACGTGGGAGAGATAGGCACTGCCACGCAGCACCCGCTTGCAGCGCGGGCAGTATTCGGCCCACTCGTCGAAGTCGAGGCTGAGGTCGCGCATGGTGCCGCGGAGGTTCTCGACGTAGGGCCCGGTGTCGATGGGCTCCTCGCAGCGGCGGCAGGCGAAGACCTCCTGGTCCTGCCGGGCGGTGTATTTGAACAGCTGCATGCCGACCGCGGCCGGGCGCTGGACGATGTGGAAGAACTTCCCGAACGGGATGTAGATGAGGGTGAACACCACCGACACCATGTGGAGGACCGCCAGGAATTCGTATCCGCCACCGTGCAGGAAGATCGACGAGAAGGTGAGCAGCAGACCGGTCACGGAGATGACGATGAGCGCGATCAGCGGGACCAGGTCATAGGCGAAGCGCTGGCCGGTGATGGCGCCGCGGTCCTTCATCCGGCGCCACAGGAAGTACGAGGCGCCGGGGATGACGAGCACGGCGGCGATGTCCAGACCGTGGAACATCAGCCAGCCCAGGACGTCCAGGGAGTCGAAACCGATGATCTTGAAGCCCCAGATACGCATCTCGTAGCCGGGCCCCGAGCCGGTGCCGGAGGTGAAGGTGAACCAGCCCCAGGTCAGTGGGAAGGTGATCAGCGCGGCGAGGATGCAGCCCCAGAAGATCAGCTGGTGGGCGGCCCAGCGGGCGTGCGAGCGGGCGCCGAGGAATTTCTGGAAGCCCAGGTACGTGGCGATCATCCGGGGCAGCGCGGTGGGAGCTTTGCGGAAGTTGGCCACCGAGAAGAAGCTCCGCCACCCCTGGTTGAACAGCCGTCGGGCGCCGGGGGCGGAGACCCAGACCGTGTAGCGGTAGGCGACGCCGAAGGCGAGGAAGACGGTGGCGACGGCGTACGGGAGGAGGGCGGAGTCGAAGTTCTCCAGCAGCCGGCTGCCGAGCACGATCGCGAGGATCAGGAGGGCGGAGACGATGACACCGGCCGCGGTCGCCCGGCCGGTGACGGAGCGGGCCCCGGCGGGCGGCGGGTCGGCGGCCTCCCGCCCCGCTCCTGCGGGACCGGTGGGACCTGCGGGACCTGTGGGTCCAGCGGGCCCAGCAGGGCTTGCGGGACAGGCGGGTCCAGCGGGGCCGGCGCGGCCGGTGGGACTGGCCGGGCCAGTGGGGCCGGGTGCCTCGGCGGAGCCGGTACGTGCACCGGGGGCGGGCTGCGCGGCTGCGTCGGAGGGCTCTGGCGGCTCGGTCACCCCGTCACCGTAGGGTGGTATCTGACGGTTGGTCCTGATTTACGGCCCGGCCGGGTGAGCCCGATCGTCCATCCGGGGCATGCCCCGTTCAGCGTGGCCGTTCCCCGTCTGGTGTGCTGGCTTCCATGCCCGTAATGATGGCTCGCAGCCGCACCGAGGAACATCGCGCCTCGACCCCGTTGGAACTCTTCTTCGACCTGTGTTTCGTAGTCGCCGTGGCCCAGGCGGGCGCACGGCTGGTGCATGCCGTCGCCGAAGGCCACGCCCTCACCGGAGTCGGCAGCTATGCGGCCGTTTTCTTCGCGATCTGGTGGGCCTGGGTCAACTTCAGCTGGTTCGCCTCGGCCTACGACACGGACGACCCGCTGTACCGCGTCGTCACGCTCGTCCAGATCACCGGTGTGCTCATCCTGGCCGCCGGGGTGCCACGCGCCTTCGACGCGGGCGACTGGACGGTCGTCGTCATCGGTTACGTGGTGATGCGGCTCGCGCTCACCAGCCAGTGGCTGCGCGCCGCGCACTGCACCGAGGGTGCCGAGCGGCGGGTCGCGCTGCGGTACGCCGTCGGGATCACGGTGGTGCAACTGGGCTGGATCGCCATGCTGTTCCTGCCTGCCGACTCGGGCCCGGTCCGGACCGCCGCCTTCGTCGTGCTCGCCCTCGCGGAGATGTCCGTTCCGGCGATCGCCGAGCGCGACCGCTCGACGAGCTGGCATCCGCACCACATCAGCGAGCGGTACGGACTGTTCACGATCATCGTGCTGGGCGAGACGATCGCGGCGGCGACGGTCGCCGTCCAGGAGGCGGTGGACGAGCACGACGCGCTCGGTGAGCTGCTGCCGATCGCCGCGGGCGGGCTGCTGATCGTCTTCTCCGCCTGGTGGATCTATTTCGCCGTGCCGATCCATGACTACCTGCGCGGCAGCAGGGAAGCGTTCGTCTGGGGATACGGGCACTACCTGATCTTCGGTTCCGCGGCCGCCATCGGCGCGGGTATCGAGGTGGCGGTGGAGCACGCCGTGGGCAAGGCGCATGTCTCGGACACGGTGGCCGCCGCCGCGGTGACCATTCCCTCCGCGCTCTTCCTGCTGGCGGTGTGGACACTGCACGCCCGCCACTTCAAGCGCGACCTCGCGGAGCAACTGACCCTCCCCGTGGCCGCGCTGGCCATCCTGGCCTGCACGTTCGCCGGCGAGTGGGCGGTGTTCGCGGCCGGTCTGGTCGCCGCGGCGGCCGTGACCGTGGGGGCGGTGCTGTCCCGGCGCCCGGCCCCGGCCGGGTGAGCGCGACGGGCGACCGGAGCCACGGACTGCCGGGCCGACGGACGGCGACGGCTCAGCCCGTGGCCCACCCGGTGCCCCGCTCGGTACGGAGCGCGTGGTGAGAGCACGTGGTGAGAGCACGTGGTGAGAGCGCGTGGTGAGGAGCACTCGGCGATGAGCACTCGGTGAGGAGCAAGCAGTGACGGAAGAACCCGGGAAGCCCCGGAAGCCCCGGAAACCTCAGAATCCGACAGTCCCTTCCGCCGGGCCGCTCGACGCGCTGACCGATGTCGCGGGGCTGCGCGTCGGCCATGCGCAGGTGCCGGGCGAGGGCGCGCTGAGCGGCACCACCGTCGTCCTCGCCCCCGAGGGAGGTGCGGTCGCGGCCGTCGACGTACGGGGCGGCGGTCCCGGCACCCGGGAGACGGACGCGCTCGATCCGCGGAATCTGGTGCAGCGCATCGACGCCGTCGTCCTGACGGGCGGCAGCGCCTACGGCCTGGACGCGGCGTCCGGGGTGATGGCCTGGCTGGAGGAGCAGGGGCGCGGGGTGCGGGTCGGCCCCGATCCGGCGCAGGTGGTGCCGGTGGTCCCCGCCGCGTGCGTCTTCGACCTGGGACGGGGCGGCGACTGGCGGGCCCGCCCCGACGCCTCGACGGGCCGTGCGGCGGTGGAGGACGCGGCGGCCACCGCCTCGGGGGCGCCGGTCTCCGAGGGAAACGTGGGCGCCGGTACGGGCGCGGTCGCCGGGCAGCTCAAGGGCGGCGTGGGCACGGCGAGCCTTCTGCTGCCCTCCGGGATCACGGTGGGGGCGCTCGTCGTGGTGAACGCGGCGGGCTCGGTGGTCGATCCGCGTACCGGGGTGCCGTACGGGGAGTACGGCGCCGCCGAACCGCCGGTGTACCCGGCGCCCGGGGTCGTCCGCGCGGCGGAGCAGCGGCTCGCCGAGGAGCGGGACGCCAACGCACGGCCCCCGCTCAACACCACGCTCGCCGTCGTCGCGACGGACGCCGACCTCACCCGGGCCCAGGCGCAGAAGCTCGCGGGTACGGCGCACGACGGGCTGGCGCGCGCCGTCCGTCCCGTACATCTGCTCACCGACGGGGACAGCGTTTTCGCGCTGGCCACCGGCGAGCGGCCGCTGGATCCGCGGAATCCGAGCGCGCTCAACGACCTGCTGGCGGCCGGCGCGGACGTGCTCGCGCGCGCCATCGTGAAGGCCGTCCGCGCAGCTCGGAGCGTCGACGGCCGCCCCGGCGGCCGCTACCTCTCGTACGGCGATCTCTACGACATACCGCCGCCCGCCCCGCGGCCCTCGGCGGGCAGCACCCCGGAGCCCGACTCGCCTGCGGGGTAAGGAAGTTCGGACGAACCGCCAGGAACCATCTGCGTGCGCCATACGTTTTCCTGAACCCCGGTCACGATGTCGGACCCAGGGACTACGTTAAGCACGCAGCAAGTAACACGCGGCAACGGCCTGGAGACAGCACCTTGAGCGATCCGTACGAGACAACCGAGCAGCACCTCGAGCGACTCCTGCGACGGGCACTCAACTCTTTCGACCTGCCCGACAGCACGGTCGAGAGACTCGGTACCGCGCTCGCCCACAGCAGTTCCCTGCACTCCTCGCACCACAGTTCCGTACTCCACCGCGAGACCTACCGGCACACGTATCTGCTGTCCGACGGCACCGCCCTCTCCCTCTGGGAACTGGTGCACGGAGGCCCGCGCAGCGCGGTCGGCCCGCACTCCCGCACGGAGCCCGATCTCAGGCACCACGAGCTGTACGACGACGAGGCCGACGCCCATGTCGCCGCCGCCAGGCTGACCGGCAGTTTCGGTGAGGTCCCGGTGTTCGGGGACGACGGGCCGCAGGCCGACCTGGAAATACTCACGGTCCTGATGGCGGCTCCCCCGGCCCCACTGCCCCGGATGTACGCCCCGGACAACTCCGCCGACCACGCCCGCCGCGTCCTGCGTCGCGCGGAGAACAGCGACGGCCCCGGCGAGGAGACCGCCCGGCTGCTGCGTGCCGCCTTCGCCCACCACATCACCCAGGTCTTCGGCCGGCAGTGCCAGGTGGACGGGCGGGATGCCGGATTCACCCTCTACGAGCACGCCTTCCTGCTTCTCGACGGCAGCGAGACGAGCCTGTGGGAGGTCGAGCACACGGCCACACCGGACGGTCGCCACATGTGCGAGGTCTACGGCGACGAGGACACCGCCCGCGGGGCCATGGAGAGCCGTACCCGCATCTGCTGACCCCGGACGGCCGACGCGGACAGCAACCCAGCCAGCGACGCGGACGGCATCGCAGCCAGCAACGCGAACAGCGACGCGGACGCGCAGGTGCCCGCACCCCGAGGGGTGCGGGCATCTGCGTTCGGGTGGCGGGCACCTGCGTTCCCGGCAAACCCGGAGGGGTCGATCAGGAGGTCAGCGCGGGCTCCTTCACGACATCGGAGCCGCTCGCCCCGGCCACGCCCACACCCGCAGCTCCCACGCCCGCAGCTCCCACGCCCGCAGCCGCGCTCGTATCCGCGTCCCCGGTCTCGTCGCCGCCCTCCACCTGCCGCTGCGGCCGCGCGGGCAGCGCGAACATCACCAGGAAGATCACCGCGAGCACCCCGGCCACCCACCACAGCGAGTGCTGGAACGCCTCCGCGAACGCCGGGCCCACCTGCGGCGGCGCCAGCCGGTCGTCGATCGAGCCGAAGAAGACGACCGCGACCAGCCCGAGGCCGAGCGCGTTGCCCATCTGCTGCACGGTGTTGATCAGCCCGGAGGCCGAACCGGAGTGCTCCTTCGGCACCTCGGAGAGCACCATGTCCGTCAGCGGCGCCACGATCAGGCCCATGCCCGTGCCCATGACCACCAGCGGCAGGATCATCTGCCAGGACGTGATGCCCATGCCGTACCGGTCGGACTCCCAGATGTAGATCAGCAGTCCGGCGACCATCAGCGCCGCACCGGCCTGGAGAACCTTGCGGCCGAACCGGGGCACCAGCTTCTGCACGGAGATCCCGGCGGCGACCGAGACGGCGATCGAGAACGGCACACCGGTCGTGCCGGCCCGGAGCGCGCTCCAGCCGAGGCCCATCTGCATGTAGAGCGTCCAGACCAGGAAGAAGATGCCGAGCCCGATCCCGAAGGTCAGCTGCACCGCGATGCCCGCCGCGAAGCTCTTGACCCGGAACAGCGACAGCTCGACCAGCGGCGAACCGTCCTTGCGTGCCTTCGACCGCTCGAACACCACCAGGGCCAGGAACACCAGCAGGCTGCCGCCCATCGACACGTAGCCCCACACCGGCCAGCCCAGCTCACGCCCACGGGTCAGCGGGTAAATCAGCATCAGCATGCCCAGTGTCACCAGGACGACGCCGATCAGGTCGAGCCGGAGCGCCTTCGGGGCCTTGGACTCGGTGATGAACCTCCGGCCGAGCAGCAGTCCGGCGATGCCGACGGGCAGGTTGATCAGGAAGATCGGCCGCCATTCGAGACCGGCGATGTTCCACTCGGTGAGCAGCGCGCCCAGCAGCGGGCCGGAGACGGCGCCGAGGCCGACGATCGCACCGAAGAGGCCGAAGACCTTGCCGCGCTCGTGGGCCGGGAAGGTGGCGTGCACGATCGACAGCACCTGCGGAACCATCAGCGCGGCGGTGCCGCCCTGGAGGATGCGGGAGGCGACCAGCATCTCCGGGTTCACGGCGAAACCGCAGAGCGCGGAGGCCAGCGTGAAGCCGCCGATGCCGATGAGGAACAGCCGCTTGCGGCCGTAGATGTCACCCAGCCGGCCACCGGTGATCAGCCCGGCCGCGAAGGCCAGGGCGTAGCCGGCGGTGATCCACTGGATCGAGCTGAACGTGGCGCCGGTGTCCTCCTGGATGCTCGGGATGGCGATGTTGACGATCGTGACGTCGACCAGGTCCATGAAGGCCGCGGTCATGACGATGGCGAGTGCGAACCAGCGTCGCCGGTCCGACGGGTCCGAAGACACCGCGGGCCCGGATGCCGGGGACGACAGAGGTGCGGAAGAAGTCATATGAAGAAACTAAACAGTCATTAGGTCAGCTCATGACCCAATGGATGGGCATCCTGATGAGACGACCGACACCCCGCACGAGGCGACCGACACCCCACACATCCGGGCAGTGGACCGGCACCCAGGCAGAAGGCTGAGCCCATGACCGACACCCCGGCACGACTGCTGAATCTGCTGTCGCTCCTCCAGACACCCCGCGAGTGGCCGGGCAGCGAGCTCGCCGAGCGGCTCGATGTCAGCCCGCGCACCATCCGCCGGGACATCGACCGGCTCCGCGAGCTCGGCTATCCGGTCGAGGCCTCGCGCGGCTCCATCGGCGGCTACCGGCTGGTCGCGGGCACCGCGATGCCGCCGCTGCTCCTCGACGACGAGGAGGCGGTGGCCATCGCCGTGGGCCTGCGGGCGGGGGCCGGGCACGCCATCGAGGGGGTGGACGAGGCGTCCGTACGGGCGCTGGCGAAGCTGGAGCAGGTGCTGCCGTCCCGGCTGCGCCACCGGGTCTCGACGCTGCAGAACGCGACGATGCCGCTGACCCGCGGCGACGGCTCGACCATCGATCCGCGGACGCTGACCGTGATGGCGTCCGCGGTCACCGGCCAGGAGCGGCTGCGGTTCGCGTACCGGGCGGGCGACGGCGCCGAGTCGAGGCGCGAGGCCGAGCCGTACCGCCTGGTGAGCACGGGGTGGCGCTGGTACCTCGTCGCGTACGACCTGGGGCGCGCGGACTGGCGTACGTTCCGGGTCGACCGGGTGAGCGAGCCGTTCGCCACCGGCGCCCGGTTCACCCCGCGTGCGCTGCCGACGGGGGACGCGGCAAGGTTTCTCGCCGGTTCCATCGCCCGTCGGCAGCCGGAGCTGGCGGTCGATGTGAGCTTCGCGGCCCCGGCGGACTTCGTGTCCGCGCGGCTGCCGGCCGCGATCGGCCCGTTGGAGCGGACCGGCGAGAACAGCTGCCGGCTGCGGGCGGTGCTGGCGGACTCGCTGGAGTGGGTGGCGCTCCGGCTGGCGCTGGTGGACTGCGACTTCACCGTGCACGGCCCGCCGCAGATGGTGGAGTACCTGAGCGATCTGGGCGCCCGCCTTACCCGCGCGGCGACGCCCTGACCCGCGCGGCGGCGCCCTCGCCCCGGCGCCCCGCCGGCACCGGGGCAAAAGAATGAGCCCCGGCGCCAGGGGGGGGTGGGCGCCGGGACTCAGCTCTGGGGGGTCACGCGAAGCGACCTATTTCGGAGGTTACTGGACGAAGGCTCACGCCGCAGCGTCAAAACCCGTGTCGTGGGCCATTCGCTTAAGTTCCAGCAGTGCGTGCTTCTCGATCTGCCGGATCCGCTCGCGGGTGAGGCCATGCTGCTTGCCCACCTCGGTGAGGGTCCGCTCGCGGCCGTCCTCGATGCCGTACCTCATACGGATGATGGAAGCCGTGCGGTTGTCGAGCTTGCCGATCAGGTCCTCAAGCTCCTCGCTGCGCAGCAGCGTCATCACCGACTGCTCGGGCGACACCGCGGAGGTGTCCTCCAGCAGATCGCCGAACTGGGTCTCGCCCTCGTCGTCCACGGACATGTTGAGGCTGACCGGGTCACGCGCCCAGTCCAGCACGTCGCCCACGCGCTCCGGCGTGGAGTCCAGCTCGGCCGCTATCTCCGCGTGCTCCGGCTCACGGCCGTGCTCACGGTTGAACTCGCGCTGCACCCGGCGGATCCGGCCGAGCTCCTCCACCAGGTGGACGGGGAGCCGGATCGTACGGGACTGGTCGGCTATGGAGCGGGTGATGGCCTGACGGATCCACCAGGTCGCGTACGTGGAGAACTTGAAGCCCTTGGCGTAGTCGAACTTCTCGACCGCGCGCACCAGGCCCGCGTTGCCCTCCTGGATCAGGTCGAGCAGGGGCAGCCCGGCCCGCGGATAGCGGCGGGCGACGGCAACGACGAGCCGGAGGTTGGAGCGGATGAATACGTCCTTGGCGCGCTCGCCGTCGGCGACCAGCGCCTCCAGCTCCTCGCGCGTGGCTCCGCCGGCCTCGCTGTCCACCGAGCCGTCGAGTATCTGCCGGGCGTAGACGCCCGCCTCGACGGTCTGCGACAGCTCGACCTCCTTCGCGGCGTCGAGCAGCGGCGTACGCGCGATCTCGTCCAGGTACATGCCGACCAGGTCGCGATCGGCGATCTCCCCGCCCGCGGCGCGAACGCTGCTTGCCCGGCTGGTCCCACCGGTGGTGGACGAACGACGGGCGACGGCACGGGTTGCCATGCGTGCTCCCTTGCTGAGTAGGTCGCGACACCCTTCCGGGTGCCCTGCATCCGATGGAAACAACGACTGGAATCCGGACAGAATTCCCACGCCTGGCATTCATTTTCGCGATCATGCAGTACCCTGTGCCGCCACGAGGGGGTGCGCATGCCGGTGAGCCGGGCAGAAGTGCAGGTCAGGCCGGGCATCGAGGGTGATCTGGTGGCACTCACGGACATCTACAACCATTACGTGCGTGAGACCACGGTCACATTCGACACGACCCCCTTCATTCCTCAACAGCGGCTGCCGTGGTTGCGTTCCCACCCTGAAGACGGCCCGCACCGCCTTCTGGTTGCTCAGGATGTCCGGGTTGTCGGCCCCGCCTCGATCCTGGGATACGTCACCAGCAGCGCTTTCCGCCCCAAGGCGGCGTACTCGACCTCCGTCGAGGTGAGCGTGTACTGCGCCCCGTGGGCCACCGGCCTCGGCATCGGCACGCTCCTCTACACGGCCTTGTTCGAGGCGCTCGCCGGCGAGGGCCTGCACCGCGCGTACGCGGGCGTGACCCGGCCCAACGACGCCTCCGTCCGGCTGCACGAGCGCTTCGGTTTCCGCCATGTCGGTACGTACGCCGAAGTGGGCCGGAAGTTCGGCACGTACTGGGACGTGGCCTGGTACGAGAGGCGACTGGGGCCGCAGCCCTAGGTCCCGGCCGGCTCCGGTCTGGTTCCGCGGTCCGTTACGCGGCAGGGGCTCCGCGCCTAGCGTCGTTCCGTATGGACAACACGACGGACACGGCCGGCACGACGGACACGAACGCCCCCGCCGCGGACAGCACGGCCGCCACGGACAGCACGACCGGCGCGGACCGCACGGCCGCCACCACCGCGGGCAGCACGGCCACCACGTACAGCGCGGCCATCATGGACGACGCCACCGGCACGCTCGACGAGGCGCTGGAGCGCCTCCACGGCTCGGGCCCCGAGCGCAACGGCTGGCTGAGCAATCACGGCCCCATGGCCGTCGAGGCGCTGGTCCGGCACGGCCAGGCACCGGCCGTCCACCGTTGGCTCGACCACTACGGCCACAAGCTGGAGGACATGCCGGACACCGCGGCCCGGGTGACGGCGGAGAACTGGCGCGAGGCCCTCGGTGACCCGCGCCGGATCGCGGACTGGACGGAGTACTTCGAGCGGGAGACGGCCGAGCGCCCCTGGCGGGACGTCCTCGTCGAGTGGTGGCCGCGACTGCTCCCCGGCATCGCGGCGGGCGCCACCCACCCCGTGATCCGGGTCGGCCACTCCGTACGCACCCTGCTCACCGGCGAGGCGACCGCGCCCCGGATCACCGAACTCGCCCACGGCCTCGGTTACTGGGCCGCCCGCCACCAGCCGCTGCCCGTGCTGGCCCCACTCGCCCCCGCACCCACCGCCGCGGCAGCGCTGGACGCCGTGCCGCCGGTGCCCGAGCAGGACGGCGGGATCCGGGACCGGCTGGCGCAGCTCACCGAGTTCCCGGTGTGGCCGCAGCGGTTCACCGACGACCCGGACGAGGCGCGGGACCGGCTGGCGGAGCTGGTGCGGGCCGCGACCCACCGGTTCGCCACGCACGGGCACGGCGAGCCGATCATGCTGGTGCACGCCGCGACCGCGCCCAACGCCGTACTGCGCACCCTGCCCGCGCTCCCCCGCGCGCTCTGGGTGCCGAGCCTGGGGGCCGCGTGGGCGGCGAGCGCCGCGGTCACCGCCGCGTACAGCCCGGCCGAGGCCGTTCCGTACACACCGGCGGCCGCCTCCGCCGACGAACTGTTCGCACGGGCGGCGGCACACGGCGACGATCACACCATCAAGTTCACCGACACCGCGCTGGACATCGGCGACGAGACGGCCCTCGCCGCCGCACTGCGCTCCATCGAATTGAACCCACCGGCCCTGTAACCCCCACCGGCCCCGTAGCGCCCACCGGCCCTGCGACCCCCACCGGCCGTGCGACACCCGCTGCCCCACGGCGCGCGGCAGGCGCCGGACTCAGCCGAACTGCACCGACCGCTTCGCGAGTCCCATCCAGAACCCGTCGATGACGCTGCGCCCCCGGTCCAGCTCGCCCTCCGAGGCGCCGAGCGTCACGAAGAGCGGTGCGAAGTGCTCGGTGCGCGGGTGGGCCAGCCGGCCGGCCGGGGACTTGTTCTCGAAGTCGAGCAGCGCGTCGATGTCCTGGGCCCGGAGCGCCCGGTTCCCCCAGTCGTCGAACTCCGCCGACCAGCCGGGGATGCCGCCCGCATGCCGCAGGGCGGCCAGGTTGTGGGTGAAGAAGCCGCTGCCGACGATCAGGACGCCCTCGTCGCGCAGCGGCGCGAGCTTGCGCCCGATGTCCATGAGCTTCTGCGGGTCCAGCGTCGGCATGGAGATCTGGAGTACCGGAATGTCCGCGCCCGGGAACATCTCCACGAGCGGGACGTACGCCCCGTGGTCGAGCCCGCGGTCCGGTATGTCCTGGACCGGCGTACCGGCGCCGCGGAGCAGCTTGCGTACGCTCTCCGCCAGCTCCGGTGCGCCCGGGGCGTCGTACCGCACCCGGTAGTAGTGCTCGGGGAATCCCCAGAAGTCGTAAACGAGTGGGACCGTCTCCGTGGCGCCGAGCGCCAGCGGAGCCTCCTCCCAGTGCGCGGAGACCATCAGGATCGCGCGGGGGCGGGGCAGGCCGGCGGACCAGGCGGCCAGTTCGCCGGGCCAGACCGGGTCGTCGGCCAGCGGCGGGGCGCCGTGGGAAAGGTAGAGGGCGGGCATGCGCTCCGCGGTGACTGTCATGGCACTCCCCATCCGCTGCTGATCCGGGTAAGTCTTCTACTGAGGCTTCTGCCGAGGCCTCTACAGGCGCTTTTTTGAGAAGGAAGGGTTCTTTAATCTTCAAGCTTCCTTCCCCCGGAGACCTTAGCTCTATCTAGTTCAACTTTCAAGAAAAGGTCGTACAGTGGAGTACATGACCACGGCATCCACCGGCGAGCCGCGCTGGCTCTCCGACGAAGAGCAGAGCGTGTGGCGCGCGTACCTCCACGCCACCACGCTCATGGAGGACCACCTCGACCGCCAGTTGCAGCGCGATGCCGGCATGCCGCACATCTATTACGGACTGCTCGTCCAGCTCTCCCAGGCCCCCCGCCACCAGAAGCGGATGACGGAACTGGCCAAGGACGCCAAGATCACCCGCTCGCGGCTCTCGCACGCCGTCGCGCGGCTGGAGAAGAGCGGGTGGGTGCGCCGCGAGAACTGCCCGTCCGACAAGCGTGGCCAGAACGCGGTCCTCACCGACGATGGCTTCGAGATGCTGCGCCGGTCCGCACCGGGCCATGTCGACGCCGTACGCCAGGCGATGTTCGACCGGCTCACACCCGAGCAGGTGCGCTCGCTGGGCGAGATCATGCAGGTCGTCGCCGCCGGTCTGCAGCCGGAGGGCACGGACGCGGACCTGCCCTGGCTGCGCTGAGCCGCCCGCTCGCCCGCGCACACCCGCACCGCGACATGGCTGTGCCCCGGTTCCGCCGAAGCGGGACCGGGGCACAGCCATGTCACACGTCACGCACGGCCGTTCAGTGGGCGACGACCGGGACCTTGAACTCGTCCTCGACCCCATCGGACTCACCCGAACCGGAGCCTCCGGTCGCCGGGCCCGCCGAAGGACGGCCGGCGTTGATGAAGGTCACCGCGATCGCGGAGGCCGCCACCAGGATGCCGACGGCCCACCAGATGGCGCCGGTGAAGCCGTGCACCATCGACTGGAGCTTCAGCAGCTCCGGGTTCCTGGCGCCGAGCGCGGTGTGTGAGGAGGCGTACGCCGTCGCGGCCGACGCGGCGATGGTGTTCAGCAGCGCCGTACCGATCGCGCCGCCCACCTGCTGCGAGGTGTTGACCATCGCCGACGCGACACCCGAGTCCCGGGGCTCGACGCCATGGGTGGCCAGCGACATGGCCGGCATGAACGCCGTACCCATGCCCAGCCCCAGCAGCAGCTGCGCGGGCAGGATGAGACCGACGTAGGAGGAGCCGATCTCCAGCTGCGTCAGCAGCAGCATGCCGACGGCGGCGACCAGGAAGCCGGGGCCCATGAGCTTGCGCGCCGGAACCCGGGTCATCAGTCGGGCGCCGATCTGCGTCGAGCCGGTGATCATGCCCGCGATCATCGGGAGGAAGGCGAAGCCGGTCCTGATCGGCGAGTAGCCCTTCACGACCTGGAGGTAGTACGTCAGGAAGAGGAACAGCCCGAACATCGCGATGACGGCCAGACCCAGCGAGAGGTAGACACCACCGCGGTTGCGGTCCAGCAGGACGCGCAGCGGCAGCAGCGGCGACTTGACCTTGGACTCGATCAGGACGAAGGAGAGCAGCAGCACCGCGGAGGCGACGAACATGCCGATGGTCAGCCCGTCCGACCAGCCCGCGGACTCGGCGCGGGTGAACCCGTACACCAGCGAGACCAGACCCAGCGCGGACAGGACCACGCCCGGGATGTCGAGCGAGGCGCGGTTGCGGCTGCCGGCCGGCTCACGGATCACGAAGTACGCGCCTGCGGCCGCGACGATCGCGAACGGGATGTTGACGAAGAACGTCCAGCGCCAGTTCAGCGCCTGGGTCAGGAAGCCGCCGAGGATCAGCCCGACGGCGCCGCCGCCACCGGCGATCGCGCCGTAGATGCCGAACGCCTTGGCGCGCTCCTTGGCATCGGTGAACATCACGGCGAGCAGCGACAGGGCCGCGGGCGCGAGCAGCGCGCCGAAGACGCCCTGGAGCGCGCGGGAGCCGAAGAGCATCGCCTGGTTCTGCGCCGCGCCACCGAGCGCGGAGGCCAGCGCGAAGCCGATCAGGCCGACGACGAAGGTCCGCTTACGGCCCCAGAGGTCGGCGATCCGGCCTCCGAAGAGGAGCAGCCCGCCGAAGGCGAGGGCGTACGCCGTGATGACCCACTGCTTGTTGGCATCGGATATGTCCAGGGCCGTCTGGGCGTGCGGCAGCGCGATGTTCACGATCGTGGCATCGAGCACGACCATCAGCTGCGCGAGGGCGATGAACGCCAGCGCTTTCCAGCGGCTGGGGTCCGGGAGTCGGATATCGGCTGTTTTTGGCATGGAGGTACCCACCTAAGGACGCGCACGCACACGCAGGCACGCGAGGGCGCGAAGAGATTCGTGAACCGGGACGAAACGCCGGTAAAGGGAAGACGTTGGACGGGCGGTCGGTGAAAGGAATGTTCAAGGCGTGGCGGGCGCGCCGCGCGGCCCCTGGCTCAGGAGCCCGGCGCGGATGTCATGGCCGGCGCCGCAGGTCCTCCAAGGTCGCCGCCGTTCCGGGCAGTTCGGACCGGGCCGGGGCCTGCAGTCCGTCCAGGAACAGCTGTAGATGGCGGTGGGTGAACCGGTCGATGTCCAGGCAGCCGGTGCCGGGCAGTGGACGGGTGAGCTGGGAGAGGGCGACGAGTACGTCACCGACGGCGATGTCGGTGCGCAGCCGCCCCGCGGACATGGCGCGCGCCACGAGCCCCTCGACGGCCTCTTCGAGGCGCCGGCGCTCGGCGAGCAGTTCGGGATGGTCCTTGTCGAAGCCGCCGGACAGCATCGGGCACAGGGCCCCGATCCGTTCGTCGGCCGCCGCGTGCACGAAGCGGCTGAGCGCCGCGAAGGCGTCGGCCTCCTCGGCCGCCGCCTCTTCCGCGCGGTCGGTGGTCCGGGAGGTGACCGCGAGCACGACCTCGTGCACCAGTGCGGCCCGGTCGGGGAAGTTCCGGTAGAGGGTGGCGTTGCCGACGCCGGCGCGCCTGGCGACCTCGTCGAGCGGCACATCGGGCCCGAACTCGACGAACATCTCGCGCGCGGCCGTCACGATCCGCCCCCGGTTGCGCAGCGCGTCGGCCCGCGGACGGGGCGCCCGGGGCTGCGCCGCTCCGGCGGCAATGCGGCTGACGGTCTCCACGACGACGGCCTCCTTCTGTTTCCGCTTCTTCCACCACACCTGCTGTGACGGTCACCGGTCACCGGTCACCGACCTCCGGTCACCACTCTCCGGCCTCCGGTCACCCGGTCACCGCTCTCCCGTCTCCGGGATGCAAGCTCCCACAACCGGGGACCATCTCCCCGGTTCGCGGGGGACACCGATTCAAACGGGGAACGACTCCCCGGTTATTTCCTCATCGTGCTGTGACCTGAGCCACATTCCTGAACGGGAAAACCAGCCGAACGGCGCACCCAACGAGCGGCACCGCACCACCCGCAACAGGCTGATCCGCAGAGCGCAGTCAGGGTCGGCCGACTGCCGCGGACCCCGAGGCGCCTCTATGCAAAAGCCCCGCCACCGGATACGCAGCCACCGCCGCCCGATCGCACTCGCCTCCGCAACAGCCCTGGTCATAGCCGCGATGGCCACCGCCAGCAGCACTCTTCCGATAGCCAGCCGGGCCTCGGCAGGACCGGTGGCCACCGCCCGTTCCGCAGGCATAGCCTCGTGCCGGATACCGGCGACCATGGGCGTACAGATGTCGGAGGGCATGCCGACCCCGGAGGGCTACGCCCGCTCCACGGGCAGGGTCCGCGCCCTCAACCTGATGATCGACTTCCCCGACGCACCGGGGGCCGGCAAGGCGATGGACCGGTACGCCGAATTCTTCCCGCAGACCACCGACTGGTTCCGGACCGGATCGTACGGCCGCCTCACCTACGTCCCCGACACCCCGCTGAAGTCCTGGCTGCGGATGCCACTGCCGTTCTCGGGGTACGGAATAGACCGCGGCTCACCGTACGAACCGGGCTACCGCCACCTCGTCCAGGACATCGCCACCGCCGCCGAGCCGAAGGTGGATTTCGCCGCGTACGACCTGGTCAACATCCTGGTCACCCCGAACGCCGGCCCCTCCGCCCTGGACACCGTCCTGTCCGTGACCTTCTCCGGCAACGACGACGCACCGAAGGGCGACGGTGTTCCCCTCGCCAACACGTCCTTCATCTACAGCCACCAGGACGACGGCTCGGGCTCGTTCAAACAGACCGGCTACCGGGTCCTGCCCCACGAGAACGGCCATGTCTTCGGCCTCCCCGACCTCTACACGATGGAGGGCGGCGGCTCGGTCGGGCACTGGGACATCATGTCCGAGGACTGGGGGGCCAACAACGACCTGCTGGGCTGGCACAAGTGGAAGCTCGGCTGGCTGGACAACAAACAGATCAGCTGCGCCGCACGCTCCGGCACCAGCGACCACGTGCTCGGCCCCCTGGCCACCAAAGGCGGCACCAAGCTGGCGTTCATACCGCTGAGCGGCGAGTCCGGCTACGCGGTGGAGGTGCGGACCCAGGCCGGCAACGACCAGGCCATCTGCCGGCCGGGCGTACTGATCTACAAGGTGAGCTCGGACATCGACACCGGGCAGGGCCCGGTCTCCGTGGCGGACAGCACCAAGGGCAGCACCGGCTGCACCCGGCTGCCCAATGTGCACGCCGAGCTGTCCGACGCCCCGTTCCAGCCCGGCGAGACCTTCACCGACCGGACCAACGGGATACGCATATCCGTGGTCGACAAGGACAAGAAGGGAAACTACCGGGTCCGTATAACCCGCCCCTGACGCCCCCGACGCCCCAAACATCCCAGATCTCCCAGGCCCCAGAGGCCCCTCAGTCCAGAACCACGCGCTGCTTCCCCTCACTCACCCCGGAGCTCCGCTTCGACGGGTCCGCGCAGCTCGCGCTTGAGGATCTTCCCGGTCGGGTTCCGGGGCAGCGGCTCCTCCCGTACGAGCACATGGGCCGGGACCTTGAACGCGGCCAGGCTGCGTCCGACGTGCGCCCGCAGCTCCTCGACGGTGACGGCGGCACCGGCCCGCAGGCACACGACCGCGGCGACCTCCTCCCCCAGGACCGGGTGCGGCACCCCCAGCACCGCCGCGTCCTCGACGTCCGGGTGGTCGTGCAGCACGGCCTCGACCTCGACGCAGTACACGTTCTCCCCGCCGCGGATCACCATGTCCTTGATCCGGTCGACGACGGTGACCCGCCCCTCCCGCACCACGGCGAGATCGCCGGTCCGGAACCACCCGTCGGTGAACGCGCGCGCGGTCGCCGCCTCGTCGCGCCAGTAACCGCGGACCAGGGACTGACCGCGCAGCCACAGCTCCCCGACCTCGCCCTCGGGCAGCGCCTCGCCCGCGGGCCCGGCGATCCGCACCTCGGTGGTGGGGGTGGGGCGGCCGACGCTGCCCGGGTGGAGCCGGTACTCGGCGCCGAAGTTCGCCAGGACGCCGCCGCTGGTCTCGGTGAGGCCGTAGCCGTTGCGGGGTTCGATGCGGTCGCCGTGCCGGGCGGTCAGCCGGGCGACCAGATCGGGCGGCGCGGCGGCCCCGCCGGTGTTCAGCATCTGCAGGCTCTCCAGCCCGTCGCCCGCCTGCTCGGCCGCGGCGAGCAGCTGGAGCGCGGTCGCCGGGACGCCGGCGTAGTGGGTGACACCGTGCTCGCGGATCAGCCGCAGCGCCTCCTCGGCGTCCCACTTCCGCATCAGCACGAGGGTGCCGCCCGCCGCCATCGCCGCGTAGAAGCCGGTGAACGCGGCGACGTGGAAGAACGGGAACGTCAGCAGCGACACCGGGGCGGGCCCCTGCCCCGGGATGATCCCGCGCCCGAGCGCGGAGGCGGCCGCGTGGAACCGCGGGTTGAGCACCGCTCCCACCTGGGCGAGATGGGTGGCGACCGCACCTTTGGGCCGGCCGGTGGTGCCGGAGGTGTAGATGATCGTCGCGTCGTCCTCGGGCCGGATCTCGACCTCGGGGGGCGCGGCGAGTGGATCGGCCGCAGGCAGATCCTCGTACCGCTCGACCCGCCCGGCCCCCTCGCCCCCGTCCGGGACCGCCTGCTCCCCGTGGAAGACGACCACCCGCGCCCCGTTCCCGGCCGCCCACCCGGCGATCCTGGGCAGCCGTTCCCCGTCCACCAGGAGCACCCGGGGCCCGCAGTCGTCGAGCGCGTACGTGAACTCGTCCTCGGTCCACCAGGCGTTGAGCGGTACGGCGACCAGGCCGGCCAGCTGGGCGGCCCAGAAGGCGATCTGCCACTCGGGGTGGTTCCGCATCGCGACGACGGCCCGGTCCCCCGGGCGGAGCCCGTACACCTCGGCCATCCGGCAGGCCAGCGCGGAAGCGGCGGCGAAGAACTCCGCGTACGAGTAATCACGCTCCCCCGAGACCAGGAACGGCCGGTCCCCGAAGGCCCAGGTGGTCTCCACGAACTCCCGGAGCGTCCTGGGCCCGTCCGCGTACACGAGCGACCCGGCGTGCACCCCGTCCTCCACCCGAACCACGGCGAACGGGGCGCCCGGACCGGTCAGCGCGGCTTCGATACGGATGGCGGCCTCGGCCGCGGCTACGGCGGCCTCCGGGGCGGGGGCGGCGCGGGTCGGGTCGGCGGCGGGGGTCGGGTCGATGTGCGGCACGAACGACCTCTCTAAGCGCTTGCTCAGTACATTCGCGACGTTATGCCCGCCCCCGCCCCGCGTCAAGGCACCCGAGCGGCGGCGACAAGCCCCTCCAGCCGGCCTTCACTGACGGGCCCGGACGCCGTCGCGGCGATCCGCCCACCCGCATCGATGACAAGGGTGACGGGCACCCCATGAGTGCTCAGCAACCCCTTGGGCAGCGTGAAGAACTGCTTGCCGCCCGGATCGAGAACGCTGGGATAGGGCATGTCGAACTCACGCACGACGCCCTGCGCCTCGTCGACGAACCGGTCCCGGTTGATCCCCAGCACGACGACACCCTGCTGCTCCATCTTCCGGTGGTACCGCACCAGAACCGGAATCTCCTTGCGGCAGGGTTCGCACCGGGAGGCCCACACGTTGACCACGACCGTCTTCCCCGCGAAGTCGGAGAGCTGAACCGGCCTCCCGTCGACATCGGCCCCCATGAAGGCCGGCGAGACCGGACGGTGCGCCTTCTCTATCGTCAGCGTGCCGTCCTTGTTGCGGTGGTAACCCGCGGGAGTGCCTGGATCACTGCCACTGAACGCGATCACTCCGACAAGAGCGACGGCAAAGGCAAGGGCGGCCAGAAAGGGAACATAGGGGCGTTTCATGGGGGGTCCTTCGACGAATCGACGGTCACCCGCCGTGCGGCACCCGGCCCGGAAGTCCCCGTCCCCCAACACACCGCCACACCCCGCCCGCCCGCACGGCGACACCCGCCGCTCCGGGGAAGACCCGAGATCTGCTGTGCGTACAAGACATGCGGAAATACCCCCGTGCCTGCTGCACAACGGTTCTTGCTGGTCAGTCAGAACGGTACGCCCGCCCCCAACTGCCCTCACGAACAGCCCCCTTACAACCCCGCCCGAAGCGACGAACGCGTAGCCGCAGGGCATCGGGCGGGACGGGGCGGGACGGGAACGACCGTGACACGTCTCCGGCGGGACCGGCCTGCGCAAGCCCGATCTGCCGGGCTGTCAGTGAGCGTCGCGACACATCAGGTTCCTCCCGGGCAAGCCCCCTCGGCAAGATGCCTCACCCCCGCCCCCAACCCCCTCACGCCCCCACTGGCACCACCCCTGCCCACCCCCACAGGCACGCGGCATGAACCCGAGGGCGCCGACCTCACTCCACCCGCTACACTGTCGGCGGTGGCCGAACCTTCATGGGCCGGGTCACCGCAAACCTGTCGGCAAGCTGATCTGAGACCCGTCACCCACCAGGCTCGGGCTTCGTACACGTCTTCCGACAGATCTCCGCCTTCGTAGCTCAGGGGATAGAGCACCGCTCTCCTAAAGCGGGTGTCGCAGGTTCGAATCCTGCCGGGGGCACAGCGCCAAGGGCCGGTTCAGGGGCTTGCCCCCCTCGAACTGGCCCTTTCGCGTGATCCCGTCCGTGCCACACACGTGCCGCTGCGTCGCGGCACCTCCTTGCCGCTCGCGGAGCATCGCCGCCTGTCGATCGGCGATCGCACGGTCCCGATCGGTGGTCCTGTGCTGAAGAGCAGCGAGCACAGTGCACACCTCCCCTCCCCATAGCCCCCTTACGCCTCACCGAACCCGACACCTGAATCGCGCCACAATTAGTCACCATCCACCGCGGAACGTAACCGCTGCCCGACATGAGCACGGAAGCGCACGCCCGGTCGTTTGATCTGCAGGCACTAGCGATCGAGAATCTCCGGCGGTCTCGCCACATAGGCTCCCACCTGCATAGAAGCACTTTCATGAAGCCCCCATCGTGCGAGCTTGACCAGGCCGATCGGGGCGGGCACGACCAGCCCGTCCGGCAACGTGCCCAGTACTGGGGCTGTGAAGCGGATTCGGTCATTCTGCCCGGAGCCCGTTGCCGCGATCTTGAACGACCCTCATTCTGGAACGTTCGTCAGCGGCCGAGAAGGAGAATGGTGAACGTTTCGCGACACCACGCGAGTGATCCTGACGTCATCGGGCAGACAGCAGGGCTGATCAACTTCCTGCGCGACGTGGTCCATAGCAGCCACCAGCGACAGCGTGACGACCGCGGTCGTGAACGCCTCTGGCTGGCCCAGCTGCCGGAGCCCATCCGCAGGCCGGCGTCGCGCGATGACGGCGTGCTGCTGACACTCGGCCACGTGCCGCAGAGCGCGCCGCCCGACCTGCCCGCCTCCCTCGACGGCTGGGTCGAGCCGACACGCTGTCTGGATCCCGATGGAGGTGATCCGCCTCTTGCCGAGGAGGGTCCGGGGCGGGAGCTGGTGCGCGTCGCGGACGAGAAGGAGCGGCTGGAGGAGGAAGGTACGCTGCGCCGTGAAGAGGCCGGCGAGGTGCTGCGGGCCTACGGCGCCTGGCTGGACCGCTGGCGCAGGTGGGCGGAGCGGGAGCGCGCGGAACGCCCGCTCCGGGAGCTCTACGATCGGGTCTACGCATGGCACCAGAAGCTGGCCCAGGAGGACGACCAGACGGAACTCATCCTAGGCGTCGGGCTATTGACCTGGGATGGCCCGCACGAGGACACTGTGCACCGCCATCTGTTCACCCATCGTGTGGAAACGTCGGTGGACCGCCGCACAGCAAAGCTGACAGTGCGGCTGTCATCGGAAAGCGCCCTGCGTCTCGAAGACCAGGACTTCCTGGACAGTGACGACGGATGGGTACGTGAGCGCGGGGCCGCTCTCTCGGAAGAGATCACCGCTCGTGGGATGGACCCGCTGGGGCCCGCAACGCTGGAACAGCTGGCGCAGTGGCAGGAGCGGGCGACCACACGTCCCATGGGCTTCAGTGCCTCGTGGGAGCCACCCCGCACACCTGAGCCTGGGGCGCGCCTCACATACGCGCCCGCCCTGGTCATGCGCCCTCGCAACCTCAATTCTCTGCTGCGGTACTACGGCCAAATCGCGGAAGCCGTGGCCTCGGAGGGCCGCGCACCGCTCGGCTTGGCCCAAATGGCCATGACGATCGAGACCAACGACCGATCTACCTGGGACGGGACCCAGAGGGCACCGCTCTTCGGTGACGATCCTCTCTTCCCGGGCAAGACGAATGCACAGCAGCGCAGCGTGCTAGGGCGCCTGGAGCACGACACCGGCGTGGTGGTCCAGGGCCCGCCCGGCACGGGCAAGACCCACACGATCGCCAACCTCGTCTCCGCGTTGCTCGCACAGGGCCAGCGGGTGCTCGTCACCAGCGCCCGCGACCAGGCGCTGACGGTGCTGCGGGACAAGCTTCCTCCCGCAGTGAGGGACTTGTGTGTCCTCCTACTCAGCTCCACTCGCCATGATGGGGCGGGCGAGCTGGAACGCACCATCAACGCGCTAACCGACCAGGTGGCCACCAGTGACCGCGACGAACTACGCGCCGAGATCGGCCGACTCACCGGCGAACGGGATGAGGTACGGGGACGCATCGAGACGCTCACAGAGCAGGTGATCTCGCTCCGAGAGGCCGAGTACCGGCATCGGAGCGTGGCTCCGGGATACGCGGGAACGCTCGCCGAGATCGTGGAGCGGGTTTGCGCCGGTGCCGAGGAGTTCGGGTGGGTCAGCCCCCTCCCGGACACCGCCGTGGACGCTCCGCCGCTGGCCTCCGAGCAAGCCCAGGAACTCCTCCTCTTGCTGCGTGACGGCGCGGGTGAGCCGCGCGCGGGCGGCGCGCTTCCCGTCCCTGACGAGCTCCCTTCGCCCCAGCGCGTCGCGGACGTCTTCGCGGCGGGCCGCCTCAGCGACGAGGGTCTTTCTCCGGAAGCCGTCGAGTTCCGGAACCTGCTCGCCCCTCTCGACGCATCCGTGACCGCCGAGCTGGCCTCGCTGCTCGATGCCTGCGAGACGGCCCTTCATCACCTCGGGGTGCCTGCCGACGCCACGCGTTGGGATCTGGATTCCTGGATCACCCGGGCGCTGACGGACCGGCTCCGCCGGTCCGACCTTGGACTGTGGCAGCGCGTGACAGCCGTCACCGAAGACATCCAGGCGGTTGCGCGGGACGTGGACACGCTGGGCCTTCGCCTGGTCACCATGCCCAAGGACCTGGATCCCCAGAAGGCCGGCCATCTGGCGACCGTCGGCTCCGCGCTCCGAGCCCACCTGGCCACGGGCAAGACCCTGCGATCCCGGTTTCCGAGCAAGGTACAGAAGAACGCCAGAGAGTTGCTGGACTCCTGCACCGTCGACGGCCGTGCGCCGCAGACGACCGATGACCTGGACGCAGTACTGGCGTACCTCCGGGCCCACTCCGCGCTCGTGGGCGCGGCCACACGCTGGCAACAGGCGAAAGCCGCGATCCCCCCAGGGGACGTGGAGGTACAACTGGCCGAACTGACCGCACGCGCCGAGCGCCTTGAGCACGTGCAGGCATTCGGCTCGGCTCGGGACCGCGTCGACGAGCTTCTCGTACGTCACGGCGTACGCCTGACGGTCGCCTCCCGCCGGGCGTGGCAGGACTTCAATGCCGGAGTCGCCGCTCTCCATGGCCGACGCGCCGCCGACGAGGCGGTCGCGCAGCTGGCAGCGTGGGACGAACTCCTGCGTACCCCTGTCAATGGCGCGCAGCCATCTTCAGAGTCCATGTCTCTCGTACAGGCCCTCCGCGATCAGGACGTGGACGCTTATACCGAGGCCCTGGAGGCACTGGCCGCCGCGCACCGGCGGGAGCACCACACACGCCGGTGCGCCGAACTGCTGGGCGTCCTACGCGCCGCTCACCCTCTGCTGGCAGGCCGCCTCGTGGACAGCGCCGGCAACCCCGACTGGGAGGAACAGCTGGGCGCCCTGGAGCAGGCTTGGGCGTGGGCGAAAGCCTCTCAGTTCCTGGACAGGCAGCGCAGGCCCGGACTGGAGCGCAAGCTCGAAGGCGATCTCAGCGAGAACGAAACCCGGCTGGAACATGTGACTGGTGAACTTGCCGCGGCCTGGGGTCGGTTGCACTGCCTGGAGCGGATGACGCAGGACCAGCGGTCGGCGCTCCAGGCGTACCGGACGCACGTGGCGTCCCTCGGCAAGGGCAAGGGGCGGAACTCGGGGCTCTTCAAAGCCGCGGCGCGCGATGCCATGTCCGTGGCCCAAAACGCGGTCCCCGCATGGGTCATGCCCATCCCACAGGTCGCCGAGATGGTGCAGGCGAAGCGGGACGCCTTCGACGTCGTCATCGTGGACGAGGCCAGCCAGGCGGGCATGGACGCGCTGTTCCTCCTGTGGCTGGCTCCCCGCGTGATCGTCGTCGGTGACGACAAACAGTGCGCGCCCTCCGTCACGCGCAACGGCCGTCACCAGGCCATCCAGGACAAGCTGGCGGCCCATCTGCCGGACATGCCCACCCGGCTGCGCCAGCTCTACACGCCACACACCAACCTCTACCAGTTGCTGTCCACCTTCTTCCCGCAGGTGATCCGCCTCGAAGAGCACTTCCGCTGTGTGCCCGAGATCATCAACTGGTCCTCCAGCACTTTCTACGACAACAAGCTCCTGCCCCTGCGCCAGTACGGCGCCGAACGGCTGGACCCGTTGCGTACCCATTTCGTGGAAGGCGCCGTGGTCGCGGGCCGCGACAGCCGTGTCCACAACCCCAAGGAGGCCGAGGCGATCGTCGACTGCCTGGCCAGCCTGGCCAAGGACCCCGCATACCAGGACAAGACCATGGGCGTGATCGTGCTCCAGGGCTTCGGGCAAATCAAGCTCCTGGAGAACCTCATCGAACAGCGGCTGCCGGCCACCGTGCGCGAACAGCACCAGATACGCGTCGGCAACGCAGCCTCGTTCCAGGGCGACGAGCGCCACGTCATCCTGCTGTCCATGGTCGTGACGAACCCACCGCGCGCAGCGGGCGGGAACAAGAGCGAGCAACAGGCGTACAACGTCGCCGCCAGCCGGGCCCAGGACCAGATGCGGCTCTTCTACTCGGTCCCACCGGATCGCCTCAAGCCACACGACCTGCGGCTCAACCTCCTGACATACATGGAGAACCCGCCCGCCGCGCTGGAGGCCGCCGACGACATCGGACCGGTGCTGCCGGACGTCCGGAGGGCTCCCTTCGACTCGCTCTTCGAACAGCAGGTGTACCTGGAGATCAAGCAACAGGGCTACCACGTAGTCCCGCAGTTCCCGGCCGGCAGCAAGCGCATCGACCTGGTGGTGGTAGGGGCCCGCGGTCGGCTCGCAGTCGAGTGCGACGGTGACGCCTTCCACCGCGCCACGCGGGAGCAGATCGAGAGCGACCAACGGCGGGACCGTGAACTGAAGCGCGTGGGGTGGAAGTTCTGGCGGCTACGGGAGAGCGACTTCCGCTTCGATCCCGTCGAGGCCCTCGACGGCCTGTGGGAAGAACTCGACCGGCAGGGGATCCGTCCCGCGAACTACACGCGGTCCTCGGCGGCCACCCAGTCGGTCAACTCCAACGCCGGCTGGAAGCCACTCGACCTCTCCTCGGACGACGCACTCACTGATGACGACGGCACCGGGGACGAGCAGACCGACGACCGGTACGACGACCAGACCGACGACGACACCATGGAGGACGACGCCGCATGACGCAGGAAACCGTTCTGGGCCCGCTCGACGGCAACACCTTGAAGGAGCTGGCCCGCGTCATCTGCGGCGACGACCACCTCTTCTACCGCAGGGGCTTCGAGATCGCCCAGTTCCTGGAGAACGCCGGGTGGCGCCACGTGCCCGAGTACGACGGCGAGTACCGGGGCGAGTGGGCACTTCAGCTACTCACGGAACGTCGCGAGAGCCCTACCGAGCTGGAAAAGGTGCTCCTCAGACTCGCGGACGCGCGCGAGTACCTCGAAGAACCCGGCGTCCTCCCGAACGTCGTAAACGCGGTCAACACCTTCCTGGTCCACGAAGGCTTCCGCCTGGAGAACCCCGGTGGCAGACCCAGGGTTGTCGTCTGCGACCCGACCATGACGCACCCGGGCCAGCAGGCATCGGTCGAGCTCAAAGCCACCATGGCCGAGATCATCCGCGAACCGCGGATGGCCGCGCTGCTCCAGCGCCGGCTGGACGAGGCCCGCACCTGCTATGCCAACGGAGCCCACGTCGCGGCCATCATCATGCTGGGCAGCCTCCTCGAAGGCGTCCTCCTTACGGTGATCGAGGAGCGCGATGCCTCTCTGCTGGGCAAAAAGGACCCCGATTTCATCGGTCTCAAGCCTCTCATCGACATCTGCCACAAGGCGGGCTGGGTCGACGTCGACATGGAGCGCTTCAGTCAGGCCCTCCGCGAGTACCGCAATTTCGTCCACCCACGGTGTGAGTTCCGCGAGGCGCACACGCCCGACCGCGACACGCTCACAGTGTCCTGGTATGTCGTGAACGGTGCTCTTAACGACCTCGCGGCCAGCCAGCCCAAAGCCGGCGCATAGAGCGGGGACGAACGAAAGCCACTGCGTGGCTACCGGGCCACGCAGTCAGACCAGGAACAACAGAGCACGAGGGGGAGCAGGTTGAAGCTCACGGCAGAGGTGCTGAGAGACCTTGCGGAGCCGTCGAACGTCGCAGTCCACTCGAACTCGGAGCTGGCCGGGGATGTGCGCGCCGCGGCGGCAGACGACGACAAGCAGAGAAAGAGTAAGGAGCTCGACCCGCTTCGACGAAGGCCGGAGCTACAGCCCATACCGGCGAAGGATCTCAACCGACTCGTGCAAATCACGCCCTGGGAGGTGCTGCACACCTTGGGACGGTCTATTACCTTGGCCCGGCGCGGCGCGGGACGCGGCCTCGCCGAGCACTGGGGCTGCCTCAAGTACAACCAGGCTCTGACCGGGAACCCGGACTCCTTCATGGCCCTCTCGGTCGAGGGCCGGGAGACCGCGGACTACTACAAGGCGCTTCAGTCGGGAGAACTCGGCACCGGTTTCGCGCTGGCGCTCGCCACACGACTCCTGAGCATGCGCTACCCGGATCACTTCGTCTCGATCGCGCCGGCCGACACGGCCCTGCGTGCAGGATGGGCCCTGACCAGCAGGGACTCCGGCCCGAGGTCGGGCTACCGGTACCGCCCGCAGTTCTTCGCCGAGGTATGGAGACCCGGCGAGCCCTCTCGCGTCTTACCGATCGCATGCAAGGGCAACCACAGTGGGCTCTCCACCTCGCATACTCAGCTCGCATCGGCTTCCGCCCACGTTGAGGCGGTGCAGATCGGGGCATGGGATGAGACACCGTGTCTCGTGTTCAGCACTGAGCTCCCCCTCGACGGACCGCTGACGGTCCACACACTGGAGGCGGGAGGAAAGGGCGGTTGGCTGGACGCTCCGGGCCGCTTTCTTGATCACGCGTTGGAGGACGAGAACGTCTATCCCGGCATCCGGCCGCCCACGCAAGGCGACAGGCCCATGGAGCCCGAACTCGGCTATCACGTGAGCCCGGATCTCTACGCATGGTTCCAACATGCCCTCGCCCGCACATCCGCAGCCGGTCTCACCGCCTTCGCTGGGGACGGAAGGGCGACCGCCCCGTACCTGACGAAGCGGCAAGGGCAGCGGCACTTTACAGACTTGACACACGCGGCCACGGACAGCGTCCAGGACGCACGCCACCGGTTCCTCGGCATCGACTTCGTTGGCACGGACCACGTCTTCCGGCTCAACCGGAAGCGGGTCGAGGCATTCTCCGGAGTCGCGGAGGATCTCTTCCGCCACCTTGAGGAGGGGCAGGTGAAGCAGTACCGCCACGAAATCTACGCGCGCCGGTCCACCTGGCCACGCGAGACGTGGGACCCACGCTGGAACGGTCCTGTCTCCGTGCACCCTGACGGTTCCGTGCTGGCCATGCGCCTACTACGCGATTAGTCGACGCTGCATGTATGCACAGGCGGCGCTCGGCCCTTTCATGAGCGGAGCTCATGAGTCTGGTCCGATAAGCGGAACAGGCTCACGAGCACCGACACGGGGCCTGTATCTGGGGTGCAGCGCATCACACACAGGGCTATTCCTAGGCCGAGGTGAGGTTCCCCATCCACCACAGCCAAGGGCCGGCACACTCCAGACGGTTCGCCACTGAGCAATGGCACCGCCCGGCAGGAGGCACCGTCCCGTCGACAGGCACCGCTTCTCCTTGGTATGCACAGGCTAGGGCGTATCGGAGGCCATCTGCGGCAAGGGCATGGGCGCACGGCTGGTTGCCGACTAGAGTCGCCTCATCACTGCTGGTTATGGGGCCAGGGCTTGGTGCACGCACGCCGAGTCTCTGGTGGGGAGGGCCTGTAGAGCATGAGCCGTCGCTCCAATGGGTTGGTCGGTGTCTGGGCTGAAGCGCAGCGCCAACAGCAACGTCAACGTGAGGCGCAAGCCAGATACCAGCGGGATCAGGAGAGGCAACAACGCGCCTACCAGCAAGAGCTGGCGCGCAGCCACCGTGAACAGAGAGCGGCGTATCGGGAGCAGCGCGAGGCGGAGGCCCGGCGGCGCACGGAGGAACTCGACGCACGGGTTGAGTCGTTGCAGGGTCTGTTGGCGGCAGGGTGCCGAACTCCGGTGTTCAGGGCCGATGCACTGACTCGGGCGGAGCGGATCGAGGCATTCTCCCCGGGACAGCTCGCGCACCCCGTCCGCATGCCGGACCCGAACCAGTACCAGCCGCAGGGTGGTTGGACCGCCGCAAGGCGAGCTCAGGCACAGGCGGAGGCCCGATCCAGGTTCGAGCGTGACTGGCAGGCCGCGCAGGCTGCGGAAGCACAACGTCAGCACCAGTTGGCCACCTACCAGCTGCAGTACCAGCAATGGGCCGAAGCCCAGCTGGGCGAAATCCGTCGGCACAACGCCGGCATCGCAGAGATGACAATGGGGCTTCGCAACGGAGATCCCGAGGCCGCGGTGGAGTATTTCTCCGCCGCTCTCTACGCCTCGACCGGTTGGCCGGAGGACCTGCCCCGTCAGGTGTCCGCAGCGTACGACTCCGGTGCGCGCCAGTTGGTATTGAACTGGGAGCTGCCCAAGTACGACGTCGTCCCGGAGGCGAAGTCGGTGCGCTACGTGATCAATGCAGATCAGGAGAAGGAGTCGCCCCGACCGGTCACGCAGCGCCGCGCCCTGTACCGGGACGTACTCGCCCAGTGTCTCCTGTTGGTTCTGCGTGACCTTTTCGCAGCCGATGAGTTCGGTGCGCTGGAATCGGTCGCGTTGAACGGGTTCGTGGACGATCACGACCCGACGACCGGCAGACGGGCACCCATGTTCCTCGGCACAGTCATGGCTTCGCGTTCGAGCTTCGCCGAACTGCATCTGGAACAGGTGAACGCTGTCAACTGCCTGGTGGACGGACTTCGGGGGCAACTGTCATCGCGCCCCGATCAGTACGCGTCCGTGCGGCCCGGCCGGGTTCCCGAAGACGTCGGTAACGGTGTCGTCACCCATGGAGGCGACGAAGAGCCGGATCTGTACGAGATGGACCCCATCGCCTTCGAAGTGCTGGTCACCGATCTGTTCCGGGCCATGGGCATGCAGGCCGTGACCACACAGCGCTCGAACGACGGTGGCGTGGACGTCGATGCGCTGGACCCGACCCCGATTCGCGGCGGCAAGATCGTCGTACAGGTCAAGCGCTACCGCAACACCGTGCCACCGACAGCCGTCCGCGACTTGTACGGCACCGTCCAGGGCGCCGGAGCCAACAAGGGTGTGCTGGTCACGACGTCCGGATTCGGCCCCGGCTCGCACACCTTCGCCAACGGCAAGCCCTTGGAACTGGTGGCAGGCTCCGAGCTGGTCGACCTGCTGCACCGCCACGGGCTGCGCGGGCGACTGGGCAGCGGCGAACGCCCGGTGCCCGCCCAGCGGACAGCGCCGGACAGTGAGACCAGCACGGACGACCACAACGTGCTGGGCATGTACTGGTCGGGCAACGTCGCCTTGGACGTGTGCGCGCTCGTCTGCCACGGCAACCGGGTGCTGGACGACGACCACTTCGTCTTCTTCAACAATCCCCGGACACCTGACGGCACGGTCCGCGCGCTCATCCCCGTCGCGCCGGACAGAGCCGCCATCCAAGTCTCCTTCGATGCGATACCGACGCGCGCGGACCGTCTCGTCATCATCGCCGCGGTCGATCCTGTCGCCAACCCCGCGGCCGACCTGTCCGGCTTCACCGACGCCGGTATTCGGCTGCTGGACACCGAGAGAACCCCACTCGACCAGTTGGAAGTGTCCGATGGCCGCACTGGCGAAACCGCCCTCGTGCTGGGGTCCTTCCGTCGCCGCGCGAACGGCGACTGGGAGTTCGTCAGCGGAGGTAAGGGATACCGAGGCGGCTTGGAGGAACTGGTACAGGAGTACGGCATTAATGTGGATTAGCGCCACTGCCGACATGAGACCTCAAGCGGGGTGCCGCCGATCCTTCGTGTCTGTCACGAAGACCCGCTGCCGACCGTCTGCCGGGTAGCCCCGGTTCAGAACGGATTCAGCACACATCAGGACGGGAAACCACGCGAACACGTGAGAACTCGGGAGAGGAATTCTCCCAGGCGAGGCACCCTACGCCGGAAATTTATGCAGGTCACAGCCTCGCCCAGGGAAAACTCCTAAAGCGGGTGTCGCAGGTTCGAATCCTGCCGGGGGCACAGAGAAACACCAGGTCAGGAGCCCTTTCGCCCGCCAAGGCGGGAGGGCTCCCGGCTGTGGCACGCGTGCGGAACGGTGGACAGGTACCCGCGCGCGCCTCGCGGCGCTGTTGGGGTCCGGACAGTGCAGCCGGTCTACGCTGCCGCACATGATCGCCAAGCTGCAGTGTGTGGTGTTGGACTGTTCCGATGTGCGTGAACTTTCCCGGTTCTACCTGGCGCTTCTCGGCGGCGTGGTGGACCGGCCGGATCCTCGGTGGTCGCTCGACGCCAGCTGGTCGACCCTTCATACCGACTCGGGGCTCGTGCTCGCATTCCAGCGGGTGGAGGACCATCGGCCGCCGCGGTGGCCGGATCCCGCTCATCCGCAGCAGTTCCATCTAGATCTGGGCGTCGCGGATCTCGACCTGGCCCAGGAACAGATTCTCGGACATGGAGCTTCGCTGCTCGATGCCGGTGACGGCAGGCGTGGTTGGAGGATTTACGCGGACCCGGCGGGTCATCCTTTCTGCCTGGTTCGCGACTGACGATCCGTGTGGGGCCCTTCTCGCATGAGGCCCTTCTCGGTTTCGTGGGGTGTCAGTCGCTGTCGCCGAGGAGATTGAGGTTCGCCCACTTGGGGTTGGGTACGGTGCGTTCCTCGGTGCGTGTCAGGCTTTCGACGCGGTATCCGCCGAGGGCCTTGCACCGGTCGCAGTAGAGGACGTAGCTCCCCACCGCCTTCGCCACATGGCTCAGGGCCATCGGTCCGCCGCACTGCTCGCACGGTCCGTACGGGCCGGCGGGGGCGTCGGCGTACTCGTGGCGTGGCAGGTCACGGAGTTCGCAGAACATGGCGGGCAGGGTGTGGTTCTCGATGGCGGCGCGGGGCAGGCCGTTGAGGCCGAAGAAGTTGCCGAGGGCTGTGTACAGGAGCTCGTACGAGGGGGTGTGCGGGGGGACTTCGCCGTCCTCGTCCTCCTCCTCGCCCGCGTCCGCGTTCCAGCCGAGGTCGGCCAGGGCGGTGTTCAGGAGGTCGGGGCGGGAGCCGTTGGACCCGCTGTCGGAGTAGCCCCAGAGGTGCTGCCCGTCGTGCATGACATCGATCTGGGCCGGGTCCATGCCGGTGTAGACGGCGCTCACGGTGCGGATGCCGTGCGAGGGGTGGTGGCCGTACGGGCTGTCGGGGCCGGTGCGGCCGTGTTCCCAGTACGCGGTGCAGGGCAGCAGTACGAACGACCAGCCGTTGCCCGCGTCCCCGATGCGGCCGACGTCGGGGACGGACTGCTCCCACGGCGGCGCGGCCCGCTCGATCGCCGCGACGGTGTCCGCGTCCAGCACCGGCGAATCCGCCGGGGCGCCCAGCCGCACCGCCAGTTCCTCGGCCGGTATGCCCTCCGCGAAGGTGAGGTAGTAGCCGTCCAGGCCCCGGTGAAGCCAGGCGAGCCCATCTCCGTGTTCGATCACGCGTGCGAGCGTAGGTTGTGTACGGGGAGTCCCGTCCGGTTTCAGCGGCCGTCGCGGCGTCGTTCGTACCGCCACACCTCGTCGAGGTCGTACTCGTACTCGTACGACGTTCCCGGCGGTGCGGGAGGAAGGCGGCGGGCTCCCTCCACGCACCGTTCGTCGTCATGGCGCGCCAGGCCGTGAACGGCGGCGGCCCGGACCGGGCGGCTCGTGTCGTCCAGCAGGGCGGCCATCGCCCCGGCCAGTTCGGGGGCGCGGTCCCTGCCGTCGGCGACCGTGCGGCAGGCGCCCCGCCGGACCTCCGCGTCCGGGTCGGACATCAGGTCCACCAACGCCTTCCGGACCGTGGCGGAGAAGGTCGGTGACCATCTGTCGAAACCGGAGGCCACCGCGCGCCGGACCCTCGGATCGGGATGAGCGGCATGGGGCAGCAGGGCCTCGTCGCCGCGCGGGTCGGCGTGGTCGGCGAGGCCGGTCAGCAGTTCGGTGAGCACCGCGTCGTCCGTCTCCTCGGCCGACCAGTCCAGGAACAGTTCCAGCGCGGGGGCCGCGAACCGGTCTTCCTCGCTGTCGTCGAACAGGTGGGTCAGCCGCAGCACTTCGGCGCCGAACAGGCGGTGCACCGGGTCCGGGTCGGCACGCAGGACTGTTGCCGCCTCCCAGGTCTCCCGGTCGCGGCGGTGGGACAGGAGGAGGGTGGAGGCGGACCAGGTGGCGTGCTGCTGGTCGGGGCGGGTCAACGCCCGGTCCAGCAACTCCTCGAAGGGAGCCCGGAGCCCGAGCACCTTCTCCAGGTTCGTCAGGATCGCCGCGTGCCCGTCGCGTACGGTCGCGCCGCCGAGGGAGAAGCCGAGGGAGAACTCGTCGACGCCCTTGCACTCGTTGTCCTGGACGTGGGTACGGGCGACCGCGCCCTGTGCACCCGTACGGCGCCGCAGCTCCGCCTCGACGCCGGCCTCGTACCAGTGCCGGGCGAGGCTCCGTGCCTCCAGCAGTTCGGCCTCGCGGTGGCGGTGCCATGCGGCCGTGTCGTGCAGAACGGCTTCGGCCACGGCGGGCGAGCCCGAGTCGACGGCCTTGCGCAGCGGCGGTACGCCGTCCGGTCCGCACCGGCCGGGGTCGGCGCCGTGCGTGGCGAGCAGACGGACGACTTCGTCGGCGTGCGCATCAATCGCCTGGCACAGAGCGGGAGTTCCGTGCTCGTCGCGCACGTCGGGGTCGGCGCCCGCCGAGAGCAGGGCTTCCACGGCGACCGCGTCCCCGGCCCGTACTGCGGACATCAGATCGGGCATCAGCTCGGAGGGCGGTGCGGATGTCGGTGGGGATGTCGGTGCAGATGTTGGTGGGGAGGTGGACTCTGTTGTGGGTTCGCTCTTGCCCACCTCTATGCCCGTGTCCATTCCCGTGCCGCTCCCATGGCGCATCGACCGGTCGTCAGCTCCGTGAGTCATGGTCGGTCCCGCCTACCGCCCCGGGCGCTCGTCCGTCACCGTATCGGCGAGCAGCCGGGCCGTCACGGCGGTCAGCCAGCAGAGGCCGAAGCCCGCTCCGGCGGTGAACGCGAGGACGTGGGAGCCGGAGGCCGCGAAGCCCGCGAGGACCAGGGCGGGGGCGAGGCGGGAGGCCAGGGCCCAGCCCTTGTGGCCCCTGGCCGCGAGGGGGCGGGCCAGGACGACGAACGCGGCGCACAGCGCGAGGTAGCCGATCATGCCGCTGAACATGTGGACGGCCCCGTGCCCGCTCAGCGTGCCGGTCTCCGGGGAACCGGCGGGGAATCCGCCTCCGGCGTCGGCGTGGAACGCCGCGGCGGCCAGGAACGAAGCTCCGAACACAGCGATCAGCACCGGCGCCCATCGCTCGCCCGCGCCCCCGCCCAGCAGTCGGCGCAGTCCGGACGCGCCGGCCAGCAACAGTACGGCGGTGAGCACGAAGTTGGCCGTCTGCACCCAGCCGGGGCCGCCGAGCGCCAGCTGGCTGAACGCGTTGCGGGTGAAGTCGAAGCCGTCGCGTACGAGTCCCTGAACAGTGGCCACCCCGAGGAACAGCGGGCCCGCCACCATGCCGCCGATCAGCAGGCCGCGCTTTGCCGTTCGCGGCGGGACTTGCGCGGCCTGAGCGCCCTGCGTGCCCTGCGTGCTCTGGGTGCTCTGCGCGCCCTGCGCGCCCTGGGTGCTCTGCGTGCTCTGCGTGCTCTGCGTGCCCTGCGTGCCCTGCGTGCTCTGCGTGCCCTGCGTGCCCTGCGTGCTCTGCGTGCTCTGCGTGCTCTGGGTCTGTGTGCCCTGGGCCTGCGGGGTGTCTGTGGGGCGGACTGCGTGGGTACGGGCGCCGAGCGTCTGGGTCATGACGAGCCCTCCTCGTTCAGGATGTTGTACCTGTATGACCGGCGGCGGCACGCGAATTCATCGCCCGGGAGGGTGTGCCCCAAGTCACATGTGCATGTGGTCGAGGTGGAACCGAACGGGTTCCGAGGGGCCGGCTTGCGGGTGCTTCAGGTGTCGGTCGGGGGCCGCAGCACATCCCCGTACAGGCTGAACAGACTTGGCAGGGAGCCGGGTTCGGGCTCGGGTGCCGGCTTCTGCGGGTCGGGGGCCGCCAGGCGGGACCAGCAGGTGGCGGCCAGTTCTCTGGCTCGGCTGCCGGGCCAGGGGTGCGGGAGCAGCTCGGGCGGCAGCAGCGGGTCCGGCTCCATGGCGCGGGTGAACTCGGCCGCGAGTTCAACGGCCATGGTCAGCCGCTCGGCTTCCGGCGCGCTCGGGCCGTTCGCCTCTTCTGCCCCCTTTGCGCCTTCCGCTTCTCTCCTGCCTTCCGTTCCGTTCATCTCCTCCAGGCAGGACTCCGCCAAAGTGGAGAGGCGGTCGTACCGGGCCGCGATGTCCTTCAACGGCCACAGCGACGCGGCGAGTTCGCGCGGCTCGCGCAGCGTGCCGATGCGCAGGTCCTCGCTGGTGAGGAAGGTGACGGCGGACAGTACGCCGAGGTGTCGGGCTTCGGCCTCGACGAGGTCCTCGATGAGGTTGGCGCTCACGTACAGGCCGCCCTGGACGGGAGCGGCGCCGAGGCGGAGGAGCTTGTCCCGGAGGGTGTCGCGGGCGGCTCGCCTGGCTTCGGGCACGGCGAAGGCGAACAGGTGCCAGGTGCCGTCCCACGGGGCGAGTCCGTGGTCCTGGCGGTAGGCGTGGCGCACATGGCCGGCGTCCGGGGCGATGGCGCCGGTGGCGTCCGCGACGGCCCGCAGTACGGCCTTGCGTCCGCGCCCCTCGTGGGTGAACCGGCCCTCGCCGACGAGCCGTTTGACGCACAGCCGCACCTGCTGGTCGCTCATGCCGAGGATGCCCGCGACCTCGTAGAGCTCCCCGGCGTCCACGGTGCCGTCCTCGCGCACCAGGGCATGCACCAGCAGGCGGGTCGGGACCTCCGTCCTGACTCTCGTCCCGTTCATCGTTCCTCCCGGCTGTCCGCTGCCGTGACCGGACGGTACATGGTCGTGACCGCCGAGAACCCCATCAGGCCGCGCAGGTACGGCGCGTGCTCGGTGCGTGCGGCGGTGAAGCCGTGCCGTTCGTACAGGGCGCGGGCCCGCGGGTTCACGTCGATGACGTCCAGCCGGATGCGCCGGCAGCCGTGGTCGGCGGCCACCGCCGCGATCTCCGTCAGCAGCAGGCTCCCGATGCCGTGCCCCCGGCACTCCGGGCTCACGGCGATGCCGTCCATCAGCAGCTCGTGTGCCGCCGGGGTCCGCGAGAGCAGGGCCAGGAGCAGCAGCCTCGGCAGCCCGCGGAACGATCCGTAGGTCGCCAGTACGTCGCGTGTGCCGCCTCCGGTCAGCGCGCGCCCGCCGAGCTGGTACCCGGCCACGCCGACCACTTCGCCGTCGACGAGTGCGGCGATGCCCCGGTCGTGGTGGAGATGCGCCGCGATGAACCTCCGCGCGGTCCCGGGCGGATTGAGCGCCGGGCCGAGCTTGCGCCCGAAGGCGTCCCAGTACAGCTCGGCGACGCGCTCCTCGGCGCCTTCGGGGATCCGCCGGCACACCACCGGCCCGCCGTACGCCACGGGGCCGTTCTCGTAGTCCGTCATCGCCCCTCCTTGTCCGGGGTCGTCGACCCACCGTCGGTCCACCGTCAGTCTGCCGTCCGTTTCCGAGGTCATCTGTTCACCTTGCCTGTTCGAGCTTAATGCGTTCATTATGGAAACGAGCGTTTTGAGAATGATAACAATGTGCGACGGAGGGACTGCGATGTTCGGCAAGCGCGTCAGGACGGCGAAGCGGCGAAGGTGGCGGGCGGTGGCGGGAACGCTGATCGCCCTGTCGCTCCTCGCCGTCTCGCTGGGTGGGGTGGTTCTGTGGCAGAACACCTACGACCTGCGGGAGGAGCACGTCACCCTCCGGCACCGGGGTGCCGATCTCGACGGGGTTCTCGCCCTGCCGGAGAAGGGCGACGGGCCGTTCGGGCTCGTCGTCTTCGTGCACGGGGACGGCCCGGTGGACGCGACGCACGAGACGTTCTACCGGCCCATCTGGGAGTCCTTCGCCAAGGCCGGATACGCCTCGCTGTCCTTCAGCAAGCCCGGGATATCGGGCTCCGAGGGCAACTGGCTGGACCAGAGCATGCAGGACCGGGCCGACGAGACCCTGGCCGCGGTGGCGTGGGCCCGCGCACGGCCCGAGATCGACGGCCGGCGCATCGGCCTCTGGGGAGCCAGCCAGGCGGGCTGGGTGCTGCCCAAGGTGGCCGCGCGGGATGCGGGCCTGCGGTTCGTCATCGCGGTCTCCCCCGCCATCGACTGGGGGCGCCAGGGCCGCTTCAACCTCCTCGCGGAGCTCCGCAGGGACGGAGCCTCCGCCGAGGAGAGGGCGGCCGCGCTGCGCCGGCGGGAGACGACGCAGCGTCTGCTGCAGGCCGGGGCGACCGTCGAGGAGTACCGCGACGCGACCGGGGACGACGACATGACGGCTGACCGCTGGCAGTTCATCGCCAAGAACTACACCTCGGACGCCACCGCGGACCTCCGGGCCATGCACGGCACTCCCGTACTGCTGGTCGTCGCCGGTCACGACATCAACGTGGACGCCGCCGAGACGGAGACCGCCTACCGCGAACTGCTCCCGCGCGACTCCCTCGATGTGAGGCGCTACCCGGACGCCACTCACTCACTGGTGAAGCACGACGTCGAACGTTCCGAGGTCGGGCTCACCCTGACCGCGGTGTTCGCGCCCCGGGCCCTGTTCGCCGACGGCTTCCTCGCCGACCAGCGCCGCTTCCTGGAACGACTGCCCGACTCCCGGGCGGCGGCTTCCGCGCCGCGTACGCCGGGCCGCTGAAAGGGCGAGCCGCGGCTGAGGCCCGCTGTCGCGTCGGGCGTCACCGCCTCTGTGGCCCACTGCGTGAGCTCGCAGCCGTCACGGCTTCGCCGGCCGGGCGGGGGTGGACGCGGATGCCCCGCCCGTCGTCAGGTCGCCCACGGCATCCGCGTAGTAGACCGACTCGGCGAGGTGGAAGGCGAGTTGGCGGAAGGTCCAGCCCGTTCCGGCCGAGCGGTCGAGCTCGTCCGGGGTCAGGGCGTCCAGGCGGTTCGCCCAGATCCTGGCCAAGCGGGTGAGCCGGCTGCGCGCCTCGTCGAGGTCGGCGCCGGTGAAGGGGGCGAGGTCGGCCGCTGTGGTGGTCGCCGAGGCGTGCCAGTGGTCGGGCTGCGTCTCCTCGCCGACCAGCCGGGCCTCCATCTCCGCGAGGTGGTCGACCATGTGGTCGGCGACGCGCCGGATCGCCTTGTGCGGGGTGTAGAGCCGGTCACCTGCGGGGACGGGGCGGCCGTCCCAGTCCGGCCAGGTCGCCGCTAGGGCCAGGACGTGGTCGACCATGGCCGTCAGGAGCTGCGCGGGGTCGCGATCGTCGGTCGCCGGGGTCTCGGCGGGGCCACCACCGGAAGCGCGACCGTCCGTCGCCGGAGTCTCGGCGGCGCCACTGCCGGGAGCGCGACCATCCGTCGCCGGGGTCTCGGCGGGGCCGTCGGAAGTACCGAGTACGCCAGAGGAACCGGGGGCATCAGGGGTGCCGGGTGTGTGCTTCGTGTGCTTCGTGTCCGTCATGGCTCGACGCTAGATCGGCAACTCTTCGGCACTCGCCGAACCATTCCCACCCGCCCCGCACCATTCCCACCCGCCCCGGGCCGGACCGGCCCGAACCACCCCGCACCGCACCCCGGTTCAGGAAGGCAGGGCCGCCGCCATCGCCGCCGCCGCCCGGCGCACCCGGGGTGCGTCGTCGCGGACGGTGCGGCTGAACTCCATGTGCAGGAACGGCACGCCCTGGTCCTCCGCCTCCCGGCCCTGCACGTTGCCGCGGCCTTCCAGTGCGCAGCGCCGGGCCCAGGCGCGGCAGACGGCGAAGCCCTCGTGGCGCAGTGCCGTCGCGGCGCGGCGGGCGGTGGGGAGGCCCTTGTCCGCCGAGCCGAGGGAGGCGATCACGTCGTAGTCCGGTTCGGTGCTGTCGGCGAAGCCGTGGACCTGGAGACCGGGGAAGCGGCGTGCGGCCAGTTCGTCGCAGACGGCGTCGAACACGGTGTCCCTGCGGTGGGCCACGTCGGCGCGGCCCTTCTTGTCGGCGTCGCGGTGGGCGCCGGCCATGACCAGTACGCCGCCCCGCCGGGCCCGCAGGACTCCGATGCCGAGCTGTTCGCTGCCCGAATCGGCGACCGGGTGCGGGACCTGGACCGACCAGCGGGACGTGGCGCTCAGGTCGATGTAGACCCGGCCCCAGCCCCGGCGGCCCTCCGCCGCCCGGTCGGAGATCTCCGCGAACCGGCGGCCGGTCGCCGTGTCGGTGTACGTCCTGATGCCGAAGTCGATGTCGTCGAGGCGGCGGCCCGCCTCGGCCCGCCGGCCGTCGAGGAAGAGGCCGACGGCCTCGGCGGCGGTACGGCGCTGGGCACGCAGCGGCGGAAGGTAGTCACTGCGGGCGACCGTGTCCCTGGTGAAGTCCGTGATGCGGCGCGCGAGATCAACCCGGTCGTGGTCACGATCACGGTCGCCGGACGCGGAGCCCCCCTGGCGGCCGTCTCCGTTCACGGCATCCGCCCCCCGGCCGCCGAATGGTACGAAAAGGGCCACAAGGGCCCCCAGAGTGACGACCGTCACGGCAATACCGATCAGTGTTCGCTTGATCGTTACCTTCTTCGTCGGATTCCGCACCATAGACATATAAAAATATTAGGAGTGTCCCGCTACTCGCCTTCCGCCTCCGTCGCTCGCGCCACCGCGCCCGTGCTCCTCCTCGCAGCCCTCGCCGGCTGTTCGGTTCCGGGTGGTGACAGCGACTCCGCGGACGCGAAGGAGGGACCTTCCTTCACCGTCGCCGCAGCCGGCGACGTTCTGATCCACCCCCAGCTGACCGAGCAGGGCCGCAAGGACGCCAAGGGTACTGGGGAGAAGATCGACTTCCGTCCGCTGATGGCCGGGGTCAAACCCGTGATCAGCAAGGCCGACCTGGCGATCTGCCACTTCGAGCCGGTCGCGGGCAAGCCCGACGGCCCGTTCGAGGGCTTCCCCGACTTCACCGTGCCGCCGCAGATCACCACGGCGCTCAAGGATGTCGGCTACGACACCTGCTCGACGGCCTCGAACCACACCCTCGACCACGGCGCCTCCGGCGTACGGCGCACCCTCGACGCGCTCGACGAGGCCGGGCTCAAGCACACCGGGTCGGCACGCGACAGCGCCGAGGCCGCCAAGCCGCTGATCATGGACGTGAAGGGCGTGAAGGTCGCCCAGCTCTCCTATGCCTTCGGCTTCAACGGGCGCGAGGTCCCGGCCGACAAGCCGTGGCTGACCAACCAGACCGACTTCAAGCGGATCGCCGCCGCCGAGAAGGCCGCCCGCAAGGCCGGTGCCGAGGTGGTGATCCTCAGCATCCACTGGGGCCGCGAGCACCATCCGGACCCGAGCAACGGGCAGCTGAAGCTGGCCCGCAGGCTGGCCCGGGAGACCGGGATCAACCTGGTGATCGGCCATCACGCCCATGTGGTGCAGCCGATGGAGAAGATCGGCTCCACGTGGGTCGCGTACGGCCTGGGCAATCAGGTGGCGCGGCACGACGTGCCGTCGGGGCTGACCGAGGAAGGCGTCATCGGCTGGTTCGAGTTCCACAAGCGCGGTGACACCTGGGACGTCGACGCCCGGTACGTACCGACGCTGCTGACGATTCCACCGGACGCCGATGCCGGTGGTGCGCAGGAGGCCGACGCGGCGGTGGTGAAGGACCACCGGCTGGTGGATCTGGCCGGTGCGCTGCAGAACGGCAAGGACCTGCCGGACGCGGAACGGGCCAGATACCGGATGGCCTTCCAGCGGACCCAGGGCACGATGCTCAACCGGGGCGCCGTCGAGGACGGACTGAGACCCCTGAAGGACCTGCCGGAGTGAGCCCGGAACGAACCCCGAGTGAGTTCGGAGCGGGCCCGGAACGAACCCCGAGTGAGTTCGGAGCAAGTCCGGAGTGAGTCCTGAGCGAATCCGGGACGAGCCCGGAGCGGGTCCGGGACGAGCCCGGATTGAGCCCCGGATGAGCCTGGATCAGGTCCCGTAGACCGGCCCGGTCCCGATCCGGTCCAATCCGGTCCGATCCGGTCTGGTCCCGCCCGGTCCGATCCGCGCTGCCGGCTCACCGGCCCACCCGGCCCACCGGCCCACCCCGCCCGCCCACCCGGCACACTCGCCGACCTGCGAAGCGCTGCCAGGAACGGCCGCGGTTCCATCCCGGCCACGATCGTCGTAAATCTCACACTCGCTACTCTCCGCACAACCTTCCGCAAAGCATTTATGTCCAGCAAACGGCTGTGCCTCGTTCAGCACGCCGGAACCGAGCAGACAGTCAAAGGGGAACACGATGGCCGCTTCGTCCTCGAAGCGGCGGCACAAGGTCCGCCGACGGGCCGATATGTCGCTGCTGGGTGGCATCCGGCCCCCCATCGCGGTGCTCTCCGCGCTGCTGCTCTCCCTCGCCGGCATCACCGCCCTCGGGCTGGGACGGGCAAGCCAGGACTCCGTACCGGAGGCGGTGCTGACCTCGCAGCAGCACTTCGCCGAGGACGGCGCCATCACGATGCGTGCCTCGATCGACGAGAGCGTCACCGACCTGACCCGCACCGCCGGGCTCTTCAGTGCGGGTGATCCGGTCTCTCCCGACGCCGTCCTCGACAAGATCGGCAGCGTCTACCAGAAGTGGACCGGCACCGCCGTCGTCGAGATCGAGTCCGGCCGGATGCTCGCCGCACGTGGCGAGAACGTCCCCGTCACCGCCATCGACACCGGCAAGCTCGCCGAGAAGGACGGGCTCAGCCCGCGCATCGTGCGGCTGCAGAACGGCGAGAGCAGGCTGCTCGCCTTCGCCCTGCTGTCCTGGCCGGACCGGCCGCAGCAGTTGCTGATCGCCTCCAACAGCCTCCGCTTCCCCGGTGTCAGCAAGGGCCAGTTCCGCTCGATCGCCGTTGTCGACACCACGGGCCACATCCTCAGCCGGGACGGTGTCGCGGAGCCGGAGCAGGTCAAGACCGCGAAGCAGCGCGCGGACGCGAAACGTTCCGCCAAGCAGCTGACGTCCTTCGCCGAGACGGCCGCCACCAAGACCGAGCAGCACCCGCTGAAGGCCAAGGAGCCCGGCTCCGGCGGCTTCCCCGGTGTCAGCGGCAGCCTGCGCGGCAACTCCGTCCGCGGTGACCGCGCCGTCGCCGGTTACGCCGCGCTCGCCGGCCCGCAGCCCGGCGAGGGCACCCTCGCCACCTCGCTCGGGCTCACCGTCGTCGCCATGGTCGACGTCGCCGAGGACCCGACCCGCGTCGCCGGCCCCTTCTTCGGCCTGGTCTCCGCCGCCGCCCTGCTGCTCATCGGCGCACTCGCGGTGGCACTGCTGCTCGGCACCGTGCAACGGCCGCTGCTGAAGCTGTTCCTGGAGAGCCGCCGGCTGACCCGGGGCGATCTGACCCGGCCGGTCTCCGTTCCCCGGTTCGGCGAGACGGCGCGCATCGGACGCGCCCTGGAACGCCTGCGCCGCCAGCTCCTCGGCGAACCGGCGGACGGGGCCGCCGGGGACGCGGGGGCCGCCGGGCGCACCGGCTCCGGCCCGAACCGCCCCGGCCGCCGGAGCCGGCTCGGCAGCCGCGCGCTCATCATCATCTCCGGCGTCCTGCTGCTGGCCTGGTCCGCACCGATGCTGCTGCTCTTCAACCGCGCCGACTCCACCGTCGCCGTACCGGAGCAGATCGTCAGCGACCAGCGCGAGCGCACCCACACCATCTCCGACCGGGTCCGGCGCGCACTCAACGAGGGCCACGCCGACCTGGTCTCCGTCGCCTCGCTGATCGGCAACCGCACCTCGCCCGACGACATGGAGAAGGTCCTGGAGCGCACCCGTACCGAGCACCAGCGCTACCGCTCGATCTACGTACGCTCCGCAGACGGCACCATCCAGGCCCGCGCCGGCGAGAAGCCGCACGCGCTGCCCGCCGGTTCCAAGGGCAAACCGCTCTCCCAGCCCATCAGCGTCCTCAACGAGTCCGGCAAGGAGCCCTCCGTCGCCGGGTACGCGGAGATCCCCGGCCGCAACGGCGCCATGGTGATCGGCGAGTTCAAGATCGACTTCATCAACGCGCTGCTCAAGCGCCCCGGGCTCGGCCAGGTCCGGGTGGTCGACAGCGAGCACCGGGTCATCGGCGGCAACTCCGGCTACCTCGCCTTCGATTCCCTGCCCGAGCGGCTGGACGAACTGGTCTCCGGCACCAACCAGCGGGTCGGCATGAACGCCCCCGCGGGAGCCGTCGCCTACCGCGACGGCGGCGGCGTCCAGGTCGCCGCCGCCTCGCCGTTCGCCGGTGGCGGCGCCGCGAAGCAGCTCCGCTGGACGGTGGTCAGCTGGCAGCCCGCGTCCGGCCTCGCCATCCCCGAGTACAACCTGCAGAACCGCACCGTTCTCGCCGGCCTGCTCGGCGTCACCGCTGCCGTGGCCTGCCTCGGCTGGCTGTACATCGTGGTCGTACGGCCGCTGCGCGAACTGGCCGGACAGGCCGAGTCGCTGGCCGACGGCGACCGCCGCACCGTGCTCTTCCCGCACCACCACGACGAGGTCGGCGCGGTCACCCGCAGTCTGGAAATTGTCCGGCAGCAGCTCCAGGAGCAGCGCAAACGAGACAGCGCTCCCCTGGTCGGAAGGAACTGAACGGCCGTGCTCTTCCTCTACGGCGTGCTCGTCGTGTGCTGTGCGATCCTCCTGATCTCCGGCATCGTCGAACAGCGGCGCCACTTCACCAATCTGGAGCGGATACCCACCCGGGTGCTGATCAACGGCATCCGCGGCAAGAGCTCCATCACCCGCCTGTGCGCGGGCGCCCTGCGCGGCGGCGACCTGGTCACCGTCGCCAAGACGACCGGCACCGCGGCCCGCTTCATCCACCCGGACGCCACCGAGGAGCCGGTCTACCGCAAGTTCGGCATCGCCAACGTCGTGGAGCAGATCGGCATCGTGCGGCGCGCGGCCTCCTACAGCCCGGACGCGCTGGTCATCGAGTGCATGGCGGTCATGCCGGCGCTCCAGGAGATCAACCAGTCCAAGCTGATCCGGTCGACGATCGGCGTGCTGTGCAACGTACGTGAGGACCACCTGGCCGAGATGGGCCCCACGCTCGATGACGTGGCCCGCTCGCTGTGCCGCTCCATGCCGGAGGGCGGCATCTGTGTCACCGCCGAGCAGGACCGCTTCCACATCCTTCAGGAGGAGGCGGACGCCCGGGACTGCAAGCTGATCTACGCGGATCCGGAGACGGTGAGCGACGAGGAGCTGCGCGGCTTCAGCTGGTTCACGTTCAAGGAGAACGTGGCGATCGCGCTGACCGTCGCCGAACTCCTCGGCGTGGACCGGCAGACGGCGCTCCAGGGCATGTACGACGCCCCGCCGGACCCGGGTGTCCTCTCGGTCGAGCGGTACCGCACCCACGAGGACAAGCGGCTGCGCTTCGCCAACGTCTTCGCGGCCAACGACCCCGAGTCGACGCTGATGAACATCAACCAGCTGCTCGACCTGGGCGCGATCGACCGGCCGCTGAACGTCGTGATCAACTGCCGCCCCGACCGGGTCGAGCGCAACGGCCAGATGGGGCAGATCATCCCCGATCTCCAGCCGGAGAAGGTGTTCGTGATCGGTCACCCGGCGAAGAGCGCCATCGACGCGATCCCCTCCGAGTGGCGCCACACCGCGGTCGACCTCGGCGGCGACAAGCGCGACCCCGAAGAGTTCATGAACGAGCTGCTCGGGCACCTCGGGCCGGAGTCCTCGCTGGTCGCGATCGGCAACATCCACGGCCAGGGCGAGCTGCTGCTCGAACACCTCGCCGAGCTGCCGGCCGACGAGACCCCGGACGAGGTCCTGGACGAGGCCCCGGGCCGGCAGTCCGCCCCCGGGCCCGCCGGTACCGCACCCGTCGGCACCGCGCCGGTCCCGGAAGCAGCCGACGCCGCCGACCCGGCCGAGGCCCCTGCCGGGAACCCGGCCGGCACCCCGTCCGTCGCCCTCTTCCCGCCGGTCCCGTCCCAGCGGCAGCAGTCACCTCAGCCCCAGCCCCAGCCCCACTCCCAGTCCCAGCAGCCGCCCCACCCGCAGCAGCCGCGGCACGACGAGACCCTGGCGCTCCCCCGCTACACCCCGCACATCGACCCGTACCAGCCGTACCCCGAGGCGTACGAGGCCCGCTACCAGCAGTCCCCGCAGCCGTACCACCAGCCACAGAGCCACGCGCAGGGCCACGCGCAGAGTCACCCGCAGAACCACCCGCTGAACCACCCGCAGAACCAGCACGAGCCACCGCACCGGAGTCCGGAGACCCCGGCCGAGCAGCCGCCCGCCGCGCCTCGCGTACGCGGTCTGTTCGAGCCCGTTCTGCCGCCCGCCCCTGCTGAGGAAGACCCGGCCCGACAGGAACACCCGGCCCAGCAGGAATACCCAGGAGAGCCCCGTTGATCCCCTCCGTCCTCACCCCCGAGATTGCCGCCATAGGCATCGCCCTGGGGCTGATGTTCTCGCTGGTCTGCTACCTGACGACCAACCTCTCCCCCGGCGGGATGATCACCCCGGGCTGGCTGGCGCTCACCCTCGTCGAGGACCTCCAGCGCGCGGCCATGGTGGTCGGCGTGACCGTGCTGACGTACGTCGCGGTGCTCGGTCTCCAGAAGGTCGTGATCCTCTACGGCAAGCGGCTGTTCTCCACCGTCGTCCTCACCGGTGTCATCTTCCAGGCGACGCTGATGATCGTGCTGTCGATCGAGTTCCCGCTGATGTACACCAACCAGACCCTGGGCTTCATCGTCCCCGGCCTGATCGCGTACCAGCTCGTCCGCCAGCCCAAGGGCGCGACCCTGCTGGCGACCGGCTCGGTGACGCTCATGGCCTATGTCGTTCTCACCGCAGGAATCCTGCTCGGCGCGCTGCCGACCGTCTGACCCGAACCTTCCGGAGCTGACTGACTCATGAGTGCCAAGACCAAGCGCCGCCCCCGCCAGGTGCTGCACGCCGTCACGGTGACCGCTCTGCTCGCGGGCAGTGCCTACCTCACCGTGGAACTGCGCAAGGACGAACAGGCCAAGGCCCCGGCCGTGCAGGCCGTCACCGACAATCCGGCGCTGCGGTCGTCGAACCTGAAGTCCGGTGAGCAGCGCTGGGAACGGCTGCGCAACCCCGACCGCACCCTGCTGCGCGGCACCGATGGCGAGGTCCTCGCCACCTTCACGGACGGCGCCCGCACCGCCACCCTCACCGGTCCCAGCCGTACCTTCACCGAGCCCACCACGACCACGACCAAGGTCGTCACCGAGGACTGGGTGCGGCTGATGCCGTACCAGTGGAAGAAGGGCGCCGAGAACGAGAAGTGGTTCAAGGACTGGTTCAAGGAGTTCTTCGGCAGCGAGGAGGACGACCTCTTCGCCACCGCCTTCCAGTACATCGCCGAGGCCCCGGTCAAGAAGGACGACGAGGGGGTCCCGTACGCCGGTGACGCCAACTTCGGTCCGCTGAACCCCAACGGCAGCGAGGGCAACGACCTGCGGCTGGAGGAGTCCGACTTCTACGACTACCTCGGCATCCCGTACACCTTCCGCAACGGCATGACGATGCAGCCCCGCACCGAGCGCGCCCGCTCCATGGACTGCTCGGGCTTCATCCGTACGGTGTTCGGCTACCGGGCCCGTTACCCGCTCATGGCCACCGACAAGTCCGGCGACGGCCTGCCGCGTACCGCCAACGGCATGGCCCGTTCCAACCGCGGCACCGACGTGATCGACCTGAAGGGCATCACTTCTGCCGACCGCCCGAAGAACATCGATGTCCTGCAACCCGGTGACCTGGTCTTCTTCAAGCTCGACCAGCGCACCAAGGAGCGCCTGGACCACGTCGGCATGTACGTCGGGCACGACTCCGAGGGCCACAAGATCTTCATATCCAGCCGCGAGGAGGCCAACGGCCCGACCATCGGCGACAAGGGCGGCACGTCCCGCCTCGACGGGAACGGCTACTACGCGGCGACGCTGCGCAGCGCGAAGCGCCTGTAGCGGGACCCGTCGGTGTCACGACCCCCGCGCCGCGCCCGTCGGCGGCGCGGGGTCAGCGCAGTTCCTCCGGGCACGGCGTTCCGGGTGACAGCTGGTACGGGGCGGCCAGCCGGTACACGCCCGGCCGCGGCGCGAGCAGTTCCGTCCACTCGTCGCCGTCCGCGTCCTCCTCGACCTTGAACAGACAGCCGTTGGTGTTGACGAAGGTCCGCGGCGTGCTCTCGTCCGTGCGCTGCTTGGACGCCTCGGTCTCCTGCGGCCGCTCCACGCCCCGGCCCTCGCTGTCGACCACGGCGAGCCAGCGCGAGTACGGGACGCGGATCAGGATCCGGCCCGGCGTCTTCACATGGATGGTCAGCTCGCCCGCCTCGGCCCGGTCCACCGTGGCCGGCGGATCAGCCAGCGGCACCGGGCCGTCCACCTCGAAGAGCCGCCAGTTGGCGTCGGACCACACCGGCTTCAGATACGGCAGCCCGCCGTCGACCAGCTGCGCCTCCTGCACCGCGCCGTTGGAGTCCGGCGTCCCCGTGGGCAGCACCACGTAGTGCACCGCCCAGCGGTCGAGCCACTGGCGGTAGTTGGCGCTGTTCAGGGTGTCGTCGTAGAAGAGCGGGTTGCGCTTGATGTCCGCCTGCCGGTTCCAGCCCCGGGCGAGGTTGACGTACGGCGCGAGCGCGGACGCCTCCCGGTGGCTGCTCGCGGGCACGACCTCGACCCGGCCCCGCTCGGCGCCGACCTGCTGGAGCTCGTTGACCAGCGGGGCCAGTTCGCGCGCCCAGGAGGCGGTGGGGGCGGTGCGGACGATGTCGTCGACGCTCTTGAAGCCGATCCAGAAGTTCAGCCCGGCGAACGCGATGATCAGCGCGTACCAGCGCCGGGAGCGCGGCGCGGTGTACGGCAGCGCGGCGAGGAGCACCACTCCGGCGAAGAGCATCGCCATCCGCGTGATGTTCGAGCCGATCTGCGAGTCGATGAAATAGGTCAGCAGCGTCCCGACGCCGTACACGGCGGCGGCGGCGCGGACCGTCTTCCAGTCGCGCGGTACGAGGACGAAGACGAGCGCCGAGAAGATGAACGGCAGCGAGAGCGTGGCGACCGACATCGGCTGCGTACCGGAGAACGGGAACAGCCACGCGGACAGCGCGACCACCGCGACCGGGGCCAGGCCCAGCGCGTAGGCGCCGGGGCGCCGTTTGTTCAGGAACAGCGCGGCGGCAATCACGCCCAGGAACAGCCCGGCCACGGGGCTGCTCGCGGTCGCGAGCCCGGCGAGCGGCGCGGCCACGGCCGCCTTCGCCCACCTTTTGTACCGCCAGCGGTACGGCCAGCAGAACACCGCGGCCGTCGCACCCACCGCGAACATCATCCCGAGCCCGAACGTCACCCGCCCCGACAGCGCGTTGCACAGATACGCGAACGCCCCGGCGAGCGAGCAGGCCAGCGGATTGCGGACGGCCCGCACCCGGACCAGGATCAGCGCGGTCAGCGCCGCCGACACGGTCCCGGCGATCATCATCGTCGTACGCACACCGAGCACCGACATCAGATACGGCGAGACGACGCTGTACGAGACGGGGTGCATGCCCCCGTACCAGGCGAGGTTGTACGCCGTACCGGGATGCCGGCCGACGAATTCCGCCCAGGCGTCCTGTGCCGCGAGGTCGCCGCCGCTGTTGGCGCAGAAGAAGAACCAGAGCAGGTGGGTGACCGCGGCGGCGGCCGTCGCGATCGTCACCGGATGCCGCAGCAGTCGTTCGGCACGGGCCCGGCGCGACGGGTCGGTGCGCTGCCCGGGGGCGTCCGCGGCTGTCGCGTCCTCCCGGGCGGGCGCGGCCGTCCGCGTGCTCCCGCCGCTGCCGCTGCCCCTCATGCCTGTGCTCTCGGCCGCCCCATGGCCGGGTCCCGGCTCCGCGGTGGTCACTACGGCTCTCCCCGTCTTCCCGGATCCGCCTGACTGCGCGCCCCGTACCCCGTCCCCGTGCACCTGTGAGGACGCCGTCCCGGCGTCATCGAGTTGCCTCGGGACGCTAACACGTACGCAATACGAAAGGGGGCGCCGGGATCGGCACCCCCTCCGTCATCGGGCCGTTCCGGCCACCGGGCCGGTCAGCCGATCCGGGTCAGCTTGTCGCCGAAGGTGGGTTCGGTCATCTCCGACTGGAGCGTGACCGGGGCCGAGACCTTGCCGGTGCCCGTGCCGACCGTCACCTCACCGATGGTGGTGCCCGCCTTCGCGGAGTGCGGGATCGGCTTGTCGCCCGCTCCGATCTTGAGGCTCACGGTGAGCCCGCCCCAGCCGATCGCCTTGAGGTCCTTGGTGGAGACCACGGGGGTCCGGCCGCCGAGTCCGTCGTCGACGTAGCCGACGACATCGCCCTTCTTGACGACGGCGGCGGAGACGACGCCCTTCTGAGCGGCCTTGATCAGCTTCAGGCTGTTCTGTATGGCCCGCTGAAGCTTGGCGTCCAGGGTGCCGTCCAGATCGGCTCCCATCACCGCGCCGACGATCCGGCGGCTCTTGCCGTCGATGATCGTGTCGGCCGCCCAGACCAGGTTGCCGCCGGCCGGGGTCGAGGAGCCGGTCTTGATGCCGCTCACCCCGGGCTCCAGCAGGATCACGTTGTTGTTGTAGATGGTCTTGCCGATGCCCGGGATGTCGGCCTGGGGCATGTTCACGATCTCGCGGAAGACGTCGTTCTGCATGACCGCCTTCGCCAGCTTGAGCTGGTCGGCGGGCGTGGACCTGGTGGTGGACTCCAGACCGCTGGGGTCCGTGTACGTCGAGTCCGTCATGCCGAGGTCCTTGGCCGCCGCGTTCATCCGCTCGACGAAGGCCTCCTCGGTCTTGGCGTCCCAGCGGGCGAGCAGCCGCGCCACGTTGTTCCCGGAGGGGATCATCAGCAGCTGCAGCATCTGACGCTCCGTGTACTTCTGCCCTTCCTGGATCGGTGCGGTCGACTCGTCCGGGCGGTTGGCTTCCTCGCCCGCCTTCTTGTCGACCTCGATCAGGGCACCGTTCTGCTTACCGGTGATCGGGTGGTCCTTGAGGATCACGTACGCGGTCATGATCTTCGCGACGCTCGCGATCGGCGCGGCCTTCTGGTTGCCGTACGTGCCCAGGGAACCGACGCCCTCGACCTCGGCCGCGCCCTGTCCCTCGCCGGGCCACGGCATCTCCAGCTTCCCGCCGTCGAAGGTGTACGTGGGGTCCGCGGAGAGCGCCAGGGTGGGCGTGGGCAGCGGGCGCACCGTCTGCGCGATCGCAAAGACGATCAACAGGAGCAGCACCAGCGGGGTCCAGATCTTGACCCTGCGGACGGCGGTGCGGACCGGGGTCTCCGGCGGCGGCGGCGTGTTCGTCAGCTCGGCCAGCAGGTCGAGCGGCGGCTTCGGCGGCATCGGCTGCTGCGTGGTCCGCTCGGCGCCGGACAGCGAGGCGGGCGCCGGCGCGGCGGGGGCGACGGGCGCCTCCGGCCTGCGGGGCGCGGGCGTCGGCGTCGGTCGCGCGTCGTCCCCGCGCAGGGGTACGAACTTGCTGGTCCGCTCGGCGGCGGACTCGGGCTTCGACCCGGGCTTCGACCCGGACGGGAGGATCTTCAGCGCGGTCGTCGGCTGGTCGACCTTGGGTGCGGCGGGCGCCCTGAAGATGGCGGTCGGCTGATCGATCCCGCCCTTGTCCTCGGCGTCGTTGGCGTCGTTGGCGTCCTTGGCGTCCTTGGCGTCGGGCTTCTTCTCCTCGTCGGAGGAAGCGTTGTCGTCGCCGGACTCGTCGCCGGACGGCTCGTGCGCGTCGTCATCGACCTTGGACTCGGCATCGGCATCGGCATCGGCATCGGCCGAGGCGGTCGCCGTTTCCGGGGTTACGTCGTCCGCCTCCGGGGCCTCCGCGTCGTCCTCGTCCTCGTCCTCGCCCTCGCCCTCCGACGTGGCGGCCTTCCCGTCGTCGTCGCCCTCCGTGGCCTCGTCGTCGTCCTTCGTCACCCAGGCGGCGACGGCCGCACGCAGCCGCGCATCGCCCTCCTCGGCACCTTCGGAGGTCTTCGCCTCGTCGTCCGAGTCACCCTCGGGCTCCTCAGCGGCATCCGCCGCCTCGGCCGCCTCAGCCGTCTCCGCCGCATCCGTGGTCTCCGGGGCATCCGCCGCCTCGGCCGCATCCACGCCCTCAGAGGCCCCAGGCGCCTCCTCCGGAGCGTCGGCGGGCTTCGCGGCCCCCGAGGTCTCTCCGGCCTCCTCGGCGCCCACAGCGCCGTCAGCGCTCTCGGAGTCCTCAGCCGCCGAATCCGGACCGGCGGCCGCGCCATCGGCACCGTCACCGTTCCCGTCGGCGCTCCCGGCGCTCTCGGCGCTCTCGGACGGCATCGAGCGGAAGACGGCCGTAGCCGTGTCCGACTCGGCCTCGGCGCCCTCGCCGGCCCCGGCGACCGCGTCCGTGCGGAAGACGGCCGTGGCCGTGTCCGTCTTTCCGGTTCCGCTTCCGTTCCCGGCGGCCGTGTCATCGGCGGACGGTTCACGGAAGACGGCAAGCCGCGGATCGCTTTCGCTCCGAGCCGTACCCGACGACTTCTGCTGCTCCGACTTGTCGGGGGACTCGCCCGCCACCGATGCCTCCTCCATGCGGCACGGGGGACACCCCCCGCGCTGTCCGAACCATCTACCAGTGTCCCGTGTGAACCACCGGCCCGGCTGCTAGACGAGAACGACATACCTACTGGTTCCCGTACAAAGCACCCAGGCGCTCTCGACAGACCAATGTGAGAGGGGTCACCCTGTCATTCATCCACGCGGGGAGGCATGGATGGGCAGGAGCCGCAGAACAATTCCGGAGGAGCTTCTGCTGCTCGCTCTGGACCCGACCACGGGTACCACAGCGCAGCCGCAGTCGCTCGACCTCGGCCTCGCCGGGGCGCAGCTAGTGGAGCTGGCTCTGGCAGGACGGATAGCCCCTGACGGGGATCGTATCGCCGTGGTGATGCCACGGCCGACAGGAGATCCGACTCTGGACTCCGCACTGGAACTGCTGCGGCGACGCGGCAGCCCGGTTCGGGCGGTCCACTGGATTGGCGGGCCCCGGCTGGGGCTGCGTCAGATCTACCTCGCTCATCTGGAGCGATGCGGCATGGTGCATGCCGTGGCGGGCCAGATGTGCGGAGTTCTGCCGACGACTCGCTACCAGGCGACGGACACGGCAATCAGCCGGGACATCAGAGCCAGGCTGGACAGTGCGATCCGCACCGGTGTACCGCCGGACCCGCGGACCGCGGCGCTCGCCGCGCTGGCCCACGCGGTCGGACTCGGCAAGCACCTGTATCCCGGGAACGAGGGGCGTTCATCACGCTCCAGGCTCCGGGACCTGATCAGACACGACCCCATGGGCGGACTCGTGGCGCATGCCGTCATGGACGTCCAGAACGGGGCGGTCGCACAGCCGCGCCGCAACCAGGCGGCCGGAGTTCCGTTGCAACCGCAAGTGCAGTCGCAGTCACGCCGCGGCAGCATGGCGCACACCGCGGCGGGCTAGCAGCCCCGGGCGCGTCAACGCCTTGAGCACCGCACGGCAGCACCAACCGAATACCGCCGCACCGTCGTCCCCAAGACCCGGTTCGGGAGCCGCACCAAGCGCGGGGCAGCCGGAATTCCGGCTGCCCCGCGCGCTTTCTTGTGGCCATTTCCCAGCGCGGCCGGGGCCAGGGGTGGCAATCTGCTGAGCAGTAGATACGCACAGCTACATAGCCGGAGGTGCCGTTTCCGTGCCGACCAACGTCAATCCCACCGTCAGAAGGCGCCGGTTGGGCCAGGAATTGCGCCGACTTCGCGAGCTCAAGGGCATGACGGCCGAGGAGGTGGCGGAGCAACTTCTGGTCTCGCAGTCGAAGATCAGCCGCCTGGAGAACGGCCGCCGTTCCATCAGCCAGCGCGATGTCCGCGACCTCTGCAGGGTGTACGAGGTAGAGGACGTGCGGATCGTCGAGTCGCTCATGCAGATGGCCAAGGATTCGCGCCAGCAGGGCTGGTGGCACGCGTTCGGCGACATCCCGTACAGCGTCTACATCGGTCTGGAGACCGACGCCGAATCGCTGCGGGTGTACGAACCCCAGGTGGTCCCGGGTCTGTTGCAGACGCGGAGCTACGCCGAGGCGCTGATCAACGGAGCGCTGCCGGAGGCCCCGCCGAACGACATCGACAAGCGGGTCAGCGTCCGGGCCCGCCGCCAGGACCGGATCACCGACCCCGAACATCCGCTGCGGCTGTGGGCGGTCATCGACGAGTCCGCGCTGCGCCGGCTGGTCGGCAGCAAGCAGGTGATGATCGAGCAGCTGGAGCAGCTCATCGAGCTCTCCCAGCTGCCGCATGTCACCGTGCAGGTGCTGCCGTTCGACATGGGCGCACACCCCGGTATCAACGGGCAGTACGCCATTCTGGAATTCCCGGACACCGCCGATTCCAGCGTCGTCTACATCGAGGGCGTCACCAGCGATCTCTATCTGGAGAAAGCCAACGACGTTCAGCGGTACAGCGTCATGTACGAGCATCTGCGGGCGCAGGCGCTGAATGTGGAACAGACCCGGCACTTCATCACCGAGATCGTGAAGGGCTACACCCGGCCCAGCGTCGACTGAACGCCGGCCGCCGGGCGTCGGACACCGGACGGCCCGTAAGGTCTGGAATGCGGAAAATGAAGTGATGTCACGGGGTGGGCGGCGGCAAGGTACACCGCCGCCCACCCCGAGTGGAAGATCTATCTGGTATATACCACTCGGTCGAGTGAACGCCCCCTTCGCGCAAGGAGCTTGGCGAGTAGCGTCGATCACACCAACCGGAACACCGTTGGTGTCATTCACGCGACTCTTTGAACCGGAGTGAACATGGCCATTCGTCAGGGTGCTACGGACAAGTGGACGAAGTCCTCGTATTCCGGGGGCAACGGCGCCTGCGTCGAAGTCAAGTCCCCCCTCACCCAGGCAATTGCGGTGCGTGACTCGAAGGCTCCCGAGGGCCCCTCGATCACGTTCGTCCCCGCCGCCTGGAACGCATTCGTGCGTGATGTCGGCAAGGATGCGGTCGACGCCTGACCAATGAATTCCCGTTCGCATCGCGGCGCCGGATCCGGCGCTGCCGTCAGCCCTCTCGACTGGTCCGCCGTCCTGGCCGAGGGGGCTCGATGCCCGGTCCAACGGGTGACCGGGCGACCGAAACCGCCCGCTGAGGCCGCCGGTGAGGCCGTCCGGTGAGGCCGCTCAGCGCAGCTGATCCACGTACAGGTCGGTCCCCGGCACCGTCGGGATGAACGGCGCCACCAGCTCCACCCGCCCCAGGCCGGATTCCGCGACCGCCGCGTCGAGCCCGGTGAAGTGCTCGTTCCAGCACTCCCTCGGGTCCTCCTGGAGGAACCACAGCAGGGTCAGCCGGGTGTCGACGCCCTCGACCTGCTTCACATAGCTCATCCGGTCACCCGGCAGCGGCGTGGGCCGGAAGACGGTCACCATCGCCGCGGGCGAGCCGGCCAGCCGCTTCGGCAGCTGCCGCGACCGCAGCCACTCCAGCAACTCACCTCGCGCCTCGGCTCCTTCGGCATCGATCACTTCGAGGACCAGGCCCCGGTAGGGATGGTCCAGGGCGTGGAAGTCACGGGGCCCCGCGGCACCGTCCCGGTAGACCGTCGCCTCGTGGTCCTGGAACGCGGTGAACACATGGGTCCGGGCCTGGTGGACCCGGCCGTCCCGGTTGAGCCGCTTGTTGATGCCGACGGTCCACTTCATGTGGTCGTCGTAGCGCCCGTCCGTCACCCAGTACGTCGACAGATAGCAGCCCGCCGTGACGGGCCGGGCGACCGCCGACTCCTCCGGGTAGCGCAGTTCCTGGAGCTCCCGGGTGGCCACCCAGCGGCGCCCGGCGAACATCCACGGCATCGCCATCGCGCCCGCGTAGTAGTGGTCGTCCTCGTACCAGCGGTTGTACGCGTACTCATGGCCCGGGTGCGGTTCCACCATGGTGATCAGCGCGTGGCCGGGATGGACGCCGTACGGCCCCAGCGCGGCCAGTTCGGCGTAGCTGTCGCTCCGCGTCTCGTCGCTCATGCCGTTCCCCTTCCGTACTCCGCAGCGGCGTCCTACTCTGACGCCCCGTCAGAGGATCTGCCAGAGCCGGGAGGCCGCCGATGTTGTCAGCGGGGAAGACCGTCATCGTGTCCGGGGTGGGCCCCGGGCTCGGGCACCGGGTCGCGGCGGCGGTCGTACGGGACGGCGGCAACGCGGTGCTCGGGGCGCGCACCGCCGCGAATCTCGCCAGGTCGGCGGCCGAGATCGACCCGGACGGCCGGCACACCGCCCGGCTGGCCACCGACATCACCGACGAGGCACAGTGCGAGGCGCTCGCCGCGCTGGCCCTGGAGCGGTTCGGGCAGATCGACGCGGTGGTCCATGTCGCCGCTCTGGACAGCCACTTCGGCGGGATCGAGGACGCCGACTTCGCCACCTGGCAGTCGGTGATCGACGTCAACCTGCTCGGCACACTGCGGATGACCCGCGCCTGTCTGCCCGCCCTCAAGGAGCGTGGCGGCTCGGTCGTGATCATCGGTACGCAGTCCTCGGTGGCCGCGCCGACCCAGGTCCAGCAGGCGGCGTACGCGGCCTCGAAGGGGGCGCTCACCTCGGCCATGTACTCCATGGCGCAGGAGCTGGGCCCGCACCGGATCAGGGTGAACACGGTGCTGCCGGGCTGGATGTGGGGGCCGCCGGTGCAGGCGTTCGTACGGTTCACGGCGCGCAGCGAGGGGGTGCCCGAGGCCGAGGTGCTGGGCAGGCTCACCGAACGCATGGCGCTCCCGGAACCGGCCACCGACGGCGATGTCGCCGAGGCCGTCACCTTCCTGGTCTCGGACCGGGCGCGGGCGATCACCGGACAGTCGCTCCTGGTCAACGCGGGCGAGCTGATGCGGTAGGCGGCTGATGCGATGAGCCTCCCCTTCTCCGCCGCACGGGACCCGCATCCCGTGCGGCGTTCCTCGTTCTTCGCAATGCACAACCTGACGAAGTGCCCGCTCATCGTGTGTCCGCCGTCACGTCGGCGACAACGACCACGTAAGTCAAGAGCGAGCAAAATCGTTCGAATCGCTGATCTGCGTTCACATCCCTGACCGCGAAAACCTTGACCGGGGTACCGGGCAGACGGTTCAATCCCCGATGTCCCCGCTCCCGCACGGGGCCCCGCTGAACGGCCGTACTGGCGAAGTGCGTTCCCCGTTCACAAGGCGGACCCCAGGAGGGGGCACATGAACAGTCTCGACTGGGTCGTGCTCATCGGTTACTTCGGTGTGATGGTCGCGATCGGGCTCTGGTCCCACAAGCGCGTGGACAACGTCAGTGACTTCTTCACCGCGGGCGGCAAGATGCCGTGGTGGCTCTCCGGCATCTCGCACCACATGTCCGGCTACAGCGCGGTGATGTTCACCGGTTATGCCGGTATCGCCTACCAGTACGGCGTGACGTCCTTCGTCACCTGGTCGCTGCCGATCGCCATCGGCATCGGCATCGGCGCCCAGCTCTTCGCGCCCCGGCTCAACCGGCTGCGCTCGCGGCTGCAGGTCGCGTCCCCGCTCGAATACCTGAAGAACCGCTACAACATCCAGACGCAGCAGGCGCTCGCCTGGTCCGGGCTGCTGCTGAAGATCGTGGACGTCGGCGCCAAGTGGGCGGCCATCGCCACCCTGCTCTCCGTCTTCACCGGTATCTCGATCACCCAGGGCATCTTCATCACCGGCTGCATCACCGCCGTCTACTGCACGGTCGGCGGCCTCTGGGCGGACGCGCTCACGGAACTGGGCCAGTTCATCATCCAGCTCCTCGCCGGTGTCGCGATGCTCGTCACCGCCATGAGCGAGCTCGACGGCTTCAGCACCCTGTGGACGGTCTGGGACAAGCTGCCCGAGGGGCACACGGACCCGACGGCCGGCCCGTACACCGTGACCTTCCTGCTGGCGTATCTCTTCATCAAGACCTTCGAGTACAACGGCGGCATGTGGAACCAGGCGCAGCGCTACATGGCCACGGAGTCCGCCGCGGCCGCGAAGCGTTCGGCCCGGCTCTCCGCCGTGCTGTGGCTGGTCTGGCCGACGGTGCTGTTCTTCCCGATGTGGTGCGCCCCGCTGCTGGTGCACGCGCAGAAGCCGGACGCCTCGGACAGCTACGCCCTGATGACCGAACAGCTGCTGCCGCACGGGCTGTTGGGGCTGGTCGTCGTCGGGTTCTTCTCGCACACGATGGCCATGTGCTCCTCGGACGCCAACGCCATCTCGGCGGTCTTCACCCGGGACATCGCCCCGGTCCTGTCCAAGTCGGCACGCGAGTGGGGCAGCCGGGCGGGCCTGCTGGCGGCGCGGCTGTCGACGCTCGGCTTCCTCGCCCTGTCGATGGCGCTCGCCACCCAGATCGACTCACCGACGTTCAAGGACATCATCTCGGTCGTCATCAAGTGGGTCGCCGGTCTGATGGGCCCGATCGCGATCCCTTTCATGCTCGGCCTGCTGCGCGGCTTCCGCAGGTCCGGCCCGACGGCGGCGCTCACCAGCTGGGCGGCGGGGCTGCTGGCGTTCTACTTCACCAACTACAACTTCGACGGTTCGGTGAAGACGGATGTCGCGCTCCAGTACCAGGTGGCCCTGCCGCTGGCGATCTCGCTGGTCCTCTACATCGTGATCGGCTTCGTCAAGCCGGAGGACACCCCCGAGCGCGACGCGATCATCGAGCAGATCAACTCGGACGGCGACGGGGGCGGGGGCGGTTACGTCGGTGGCGCGGCGGCCGGCGCGGGTGTGCCGGCGCAGCCCGGCCCCGTGGACACCGGCCTCACCGAGGACGCGAAGGACTGACCGGCACGCGAGGCCGTACGGGCGGGTGGACCGCACCCCGCCCGTACGCTCCCCGCGCCTCAGACGCGCGGGTAGCGGGCCAGCCAGCCCGGCGCGGCGGCCGACGGGCTGTGCAGGGACGGGCCCTGCGTCATCTCCATGGCGAAGTCGTCCGCGAGCTCCAGCACCGTCGGCCTGCCCTCCAGTTCGGCCAGCCAGGCGGGCGGCAGCGCCGTCTCGCCGTGCAGCGCGCCGAGCAACGCCCCGCACAGGGCCCCGGTGGCCCTGGAGGGCCCGCCGTGGTTGACGGCCAGCCGCAGCCCGTGGCGTATGTCCTCGCCGACCAGCGCGCAGTACAGGGCGACGGCGAGGACCTCCTCAGCCGTGTCCGCGGCACCCAGCGACTCGATCAGGGCGGGCCCCGGGATGCCCTGGCGCACCGTGCCGAGGGCCTGCTTCAGCGCCTCGGTGACCGGTTCGTGCCCCGGACGTTCCGCGAGCAGGGCGAGCGCGTGCTGGACGGAGCCGTCCAGGGTCTCGCCCCGGGCCAGGCCGTGCACCATGACGGCGAGGGCGCCCGCGGAGAGCAGGGCGGTGGGGTGGCCGTGGGTCTGGGCGGCGCACTCGACGGCGAGCTGGAGGACGAGCTGGGGCTCCCAGCCGACGAGCAGCCCGAACGGCACGGACCGGGTGAGAGCGGCCGAGTCCCGCGCCTGGGGGTTCTTGGGCTGGTCGAGGGTGCCCATGGTGGTGTCGCCGAGCCCCGTCAGGCATTCCCGGGCCGGGCCGCGGCGGGCGTACAGCCACTCCTGCCCGGCCAGCCAGCCGTTGTCCTCGCGGCGCTCGTCGGGCCCCCAGTCGTGCTGGGTGGCCGCCCACCGCAGATGGGCCCGGTGCACATCGGTGGGCGGGTGCCATGCCCCGGTGTCGCGGCGGACCTGGGCGCGGATCAGCCCGTCGACGGTGAAGAGGGTGAGCTGGGTGACGGCGGTGACGGTGCCGCGTCCGCCGTACGCGGGTACGAGGTCGGTGACCGCGTCGGCGCCATGGGCCTCGCGGATCTCTTCGAGCGTGAGCCCGTCGACCCCCGCCCCCAGCGCGTCCCCGATGGCCCCGCCCAGCAGCGCGCCACGCACCCGGCTCCGGAAGTCCTGCTGTTCGACACGGCCCCACACAGCCGTGGTCCCTGTGCTCACCGTGCCCCTCCCCCGTCGGCCGGCAAGGCCGGCCCGTCTGCAACTGCGCAGCACTGTAATCGAACGGGGACGGTCGGTAGAGAGAGCGGAAACGAGTACGCGTGGGTATGTGGGCGGACGTCCCGCAGGTCGTTTTTGACTGGTCGGGGACGGGTCGCGAGGACGACTATCCGCCCGGCATCCTGACCGTGGAGATCGACTCGCCCGGCATGCTCGGTTTCCACTGAGCCCCGGCGGTCACGAACCTCCGCTCCCCACCCGGGCGTCGCACGGCCGCCCCATACTCACGCGGCCATGTGTCGACGGAAGCGGGGGACGGCGACGAGATGGTCGAGATGAGTGCGGAGTCATACTCCGACTGCGGCAGGACGTCGGCATCACGGTTTCCGTCTGTCTGGTCCTGTGCCTGCTGCTGTGGTTCCTCACCCGGCGGAATCTGTTGACGCTCGGCTTGCCACCGGGGCTGTGGACGTCCTCGCACACCCGTAAGCGGCTGGTCATCGGCTCTGCCGGGTCCGTGGTCCTGCTGGTCGCGGTGGTGCCAATGGCGGTGGTCGTGGCAGCCCTGGTGTTCCAGGCCGCCGCCTTCGCCGCCGGCTTCCGGCACCGGGCACCGGCCGCCCCCGCCGGGCCTGCCGGTCCTGCCCTCGCTGGGCGCGGTCTACCGCCGCAACAACGAGACCGCCCCGGACCTTGCCGCGACCGCCGCCCTCCAGGCGGCCGACCCCCACCTCGCCACCGTGGTCCACCGGGCCCTGACCGCGACCCCGCCCACCGCCCCGCCGACGGCACCGCCCTGCTCGCCCTGCTCACCGAGGGCCCCGGACACACCGCAGCGGACCCGAAAGCGATCCACGAGGAGATCACCCGGGGCTGGCAGACCCTCCCGCAGGCCTGACCGGCCGCGACCCGGCGTACAGGCCCCGCTCAGTCCGGCAGCACCGGCAGCAGCTCCGGCAGGTGCCCGTCGGACGCCACCGCCGCCGCCACCCGCTCCTCGGGGACCTCCCCGTACAGCGTGGTGCGCGGCTTCGCCGGGCGCCCCGCGAGTTCGGCGATGGCGATGAGGTCCTGGATGGAGCGGTACGAGCCGTAACTCGACCCGGCCATCCGGGAGATGGTCTCCTCCATCAGCGTGCCGCCCAGGTCGTTGGCGCCCGAGCGCAGCATCTCGGCCGCGCCCTCCGTGCCGAGTTTGACCCAGCTGGTCTGGATGTTGGTGATGTGCGGGTGGAGCAGCAGCCGGGCCATGGCGGTGACGGCCCGGTTGTCGCGGTCGGTCGGGCCGGGGCGGGCGATGCCCGCGAGGTAGACCGGCGCGTTGGTGTGGATGAACGGCAGCGTCACGAACTCCGTGAAGCCACCGGTCTCCTGCTGGAGCCGGGCCAGCGTCCGCAGGTGGCCGAGCCAGTGGCGCGGCTGGTCGACGTGCCCGTACATCATCGTGGACGACGAGCGCAGGCCCACCTCGTGGGCGGTCCTGATGACTTCGAGCCAGGTCGCCGTCGGCAGCTTGCCCTTGGTGAGGACCCAGCGGACCTCGTCGTCCAGGATCTCGGCCGCCGTGCCGGGGATCGAGCCGAGCCCGGCCTCTTTCGCCGCGATCAGCCAGTCCCGGATCGACATGCCGGTGCGGGTGGCGCCGTTGACGACCTCCATCGGCGAGAAGGCGTGCACATGCATGCCGGGCACACGTTCGCGTACCGCCCGCGCGATGTCGAAGTACGCCGTGCCGGGCAGGTCCGGGTGGATGCCGCCCTGCATGCAGACCTCGACCGCGCCGACGTCCCACGCCTGCGCGGCCCGGTCGGCGACCTGGTCCAGGGAGAGGGTGTAGGCGTCGGCGTCGGTGCGCCGCTGGGCGAAGGCGCAGAACCGGCAGCCGGTGTAGCAGACGTTGGTGAAGTTGATGTTCCTGGTGACGATGTAGGTGACGTCGTCGCCGACCACGTCGCGGCGCAGGGTGTCCGCGATCCGGCACAGTTCGTCGAGCGCCGGGCCGTCCGCGTGGAGCAGGGCGAGCGCCTGCTCGTCGGTGAGCTTCGTCGGGTCGTCGGCGGCCTGGCTCAGCGCCTCGCGCACATCGCCGTCGATGCGCGACGGCACCATGCCGGGGGCGGCGGCCTCGCGCAGCGCCTCCCAGTCCCCGTACACCTCGTCGAAGTCCTCGCGCCGGTCGCCGGTGCGGCCCTCGGTGTCGATGGTGCGGTGCAGATCGGTGCGGCCGGTGGCGCCGAACCCCTCGTCGGGCTCCTGCCAGGGCAGCCCGGCCGGGACGGCGTCCTCGCGGGCGAGCCCCGTCTCCGGGTCGGCGAGCGCGCGGACGTGCGGGAGGAGGCGGGGGTCGAGCCACGGTTCGCCGCGCCGGACGAACTCCGGGTAGATGGTGAGCCGTTCCCGGAGCGTGAAGCCCGACTCGGCGGTCTTCGCGGCGAGTTCGTCGATGTGGGGCCAGGGCCGCTCGGGGTTCACATGGTCGGGCGTGAGCGGCGAGACCCCGCCCCAGTCGTCGATCCCGGCGCCGATGACCAGCGCGTACTCGGCGTCGACGAGGTTCGGCGGGGCCTGGATGCGGGCGGACGGGCCGAGGACGTGCCGGGCCACGGCGATGGCCGCGGCCAGCTCCTCCAGCTCGGCGTCCGGCATGCCGCGCATCGCGGTGTCCGGCTTGGCGCGGAAGTTCTGGACGATGACTTCCTGGATGCCGTGGTAGGCGCGGGCGGTCCTGCGCAGCTCGAAGAGCGAGTCGGCGCGCTCCTCGTACGACTCCCCGATGCCGATCAGGATGCCGGTCGTGAACGGCACGTTGGAGCGCCCCGCGTCCTCCAGCACCCGCAGCCGCACGGCCGGCTCCTTGTCCGGGGACCCGTGGTGCGGGCCGCCCGGCTCGGACCACAGGCGGGTGGCCGTCGTCTCCAGCATCATTCCCATGGACGGGGCGACGGGCTTGAGCCGCTGAAGGTCGGTCCAGGTCATGACGCCCGGGTTGAGGTGGGGCAGCAGTCCGGTCTCCTCAAGGACCCGGATCGCCATGGCGCGCACGTACGCGAGGGTGTCGTCGTACCCCTCGGCCTCCAGCCACTCCCGCGCCTCGGGCCACCGGTCCTCCGGCCGGTCGCCGAGCGTGAACAGCGCCTCCTTGCACCCCATGGCGGCGCCCTCGCGGGCGATGTCCAGCACCTCGTCCGGCGACAGGAACATCCCGTGCCCGGCCCGCCGGAGCTTGCCGGGGACGGTGACGAAGGTGCAGTAGTGGCACTTGTCGCGGCAGAGCCGGGTCAGCGGGATGAAGACCTTGCGCGAGTACGTGATCACACCCGGCCGCCCGGCGGCTTCGAGCCCGGCGTCCCGCACCCGGGCGGCCGAGGCGGCGAGGTCGGTCAGGTCCTCGCCCCGGGCCTGGAGCAGTACGGCGGCCTCGGCCACATCGAGAGCGACACCGTCACGGGCCCGCTTGAGGGCACGCCGCATGGAATTGGTCGTCGGACGTCCGCGCTGAGGATCGGTCATGAACCCGAGCATACGAGCGGGGCCCGCGCCCCGGACCAGGGCATCTGGGGCGGAGCACGGCGGCCCGCTCGTCGTCCGGGCCCTCGCACTTCGGGGCCGGCGCGGCACGGTGGGAATCGAGCCGACGCGGGCACCTCGGAATTCGGCTTGACCCTCACGTTGCGTGAGGCCGGAAGGTGAGGTGCATGAGCGACTACTACAACGCGTTCGAAATGAGCCCCGTACCCACTCCCGGCCCGGATGCGGTTCCGCCGGAGCTGTTCCGTGGCATCTATGGAATGCCCGCTTTCGCGACGATCCCCACGACCGACCTGGCGGCGTCGGTGGACTTCTGGACTCGTGGGCTCGGGTTCTTCGAGCTGTTCTCCATCCCCGGAACGCTGGTGCATCTGCGCCGATGGGCGTTCCAGGACGTACTCCTCGTCACGGCGTCGGACGTTCCGGAGCAGGCACCGGCGATGAGCCTCAGTTTCTCGTGCGTGCTCAGCCAGGTCGATTCCCTGGTGGACGCCTGCCGTGCGCTGCGCCCCGGCTCGGTCGACGGTCCGCGGGACACCCCCTGGAACACCCGCGATGTGGAGGTGATCACCCCGGAGAACGCACGGATCGTTCTCACTGCGGCGAAGCCCTTCGATCCGGCCAGTCAGGAGGCGCGGAATCTCGAAGCCATCGGCATCACCCCACCGAGCACCGGTCGCGGCGACAATCAGGAGCATGCCTGATGCCACTGACGCCGATGGTCTGCCCGTCGGCCAGGTCTCGACGCGCCTGGGCGTGACGGTCCGCGCGCTGCACCACTGGGACGAGATCGGTCTCGCGCGACCGTCGCTGCGCACGGCTGCCGGATACCGGCTCTACACCGCTGGTGATCTGGAACGCCTGCACCGCATCGTCGTCTACCGCGAGATCGGTCTCGGCCTGGACCGGATTCGGGCCGTCCTGGACGACTCGACCACGGACGTACCCGGTGCGCTGCGCGCGCAGCGCACCCAGGTCGCGGAACGGATCGAACGCCTCCAGCAGCTCAGCACCGGACTGGACCGGATGATCGACGCCCACGAGCGCGGCCTGCTGCTGACCGCAGAGCAGCAGGCCGCGGTCTTCGGCCCGCAGTGGGACCCGGACGGGCCCGCCCGAGCCCGTCAGCGCTGGGGAGACACGACGCAATGGCGGCAGTACGCCGAACGCTCGGCCGCTCGCGGTCCGGAGGAATGGCAGGCCATCGCCGACGCCGTCGCCGCCCTCGACCGCGCCCTCGGGGATGCGATGGACGCCGGTGTCACACCTGGCAGCCCGGAAGCGCATCAGCTCGTCGAGCGGCACCGCGAAGTCTTTGCCTCGTACTTTCCCCTCACCAGACAGATGCAGGTCTGTCTCGGCCGCATGTATGAGGCCGATCCGGCGTTCGCCGCCCATTACGACGGCATCCGCGCCGGCCTCGCCACGTGGTTCCGTCACATCGTCGACGCCGAAGCGCGCGCCCACGGCATCGACCCCGACACCGCGACCTGGCAGTAGGGCGCGGTGCCGGAGGCGTCCGCCAATGGGCCCCGGATCACGGGGGAGTTCAAGCCAGCTCATCCGCGAGCAGGTCCATCAGCAGGCCGTCCTGCCAGGCGCCGGTCCGCTGGTCGCGCCCGTACGCCCGCATGATTCCCACAGGCTTGAACCCGACCTTGCCGTAGCAGCGGATCGCTGCGGAGTTGGCCGCGGCGGGATCGATGGTCAGCCGGTGATGACCGCGTTCCCGCACCAGCCAGCGGGCCATCGTGCGCACCGTATCGGCGCCGAGGCCCTTCCCGTGGTGCCTCGCCGTCAGGAAGATGTCGATGCTCGCGTGGCGGAACTCCGGATCGGTCTCCTCGTCGAACTGGACGGCACCGATGACCTCACCGTCGAAGACGACGGCCAGCATGTCCTCGTAGTCGTCCGGGGGCGACCACCACGCCGCGACTTCCGGTTCCCTCACGACTCCTTCGAGGATCTCGGCATCGCCGTCGGCCACCGGCCGCAGCACGATCTTGTCCCCACGCAGCTCCATGTCCTCATTCTCCCCGAGGGGGGTGTGTCGGACTCGGTGCGCCGCGACCGGGGCTCGGCACGTTCGGGCGCATGACGCTGCGTTCGGTGGATCTGCGTAAAGAGCCTGTGGAAGCCGTACTGGACCATGTGGATCGGTCGCTGGACGTGCACCTGGAGCGCAGGACCGCGGTGCGCAAGGGTCGGTCTGTGGGGGCGCGTACGGACCGCGGTACGTGGGTGCGTGTCGAGCGGCGGGGGCTCGACCGGATCGGGGTTCAGGGAGGGGGCGGCATCGCGTCCGCGGAGGGCCCTGCGCGGGGTCGCCGAGCCGGCCTGGTTCTCCGGGGTCGCGTGGCGGGACGAGGCGGAGCCGGTGATGTGGCGGGCGGACGAGACGGAGCTGCTGCCCAGGTCGCCGGTGGGCAGCGCCGTGTTGGCGGAGGATCCGCAGCTGTCCGAGGAGTGGTGGACCGCGATGAATGCCTCCTGGACGTCGACACCCACGAGCAGCCCTGACCGGACGCTTGCGGTGGCGCAACGTCGGTCTGCGCGGCGAGTTGTCCGACAGCCGTCCCGGCCCCAGCCGGCGCGGCCGTAATGGCGAGCGCAACGCGCTGTTCACCGACTCGCTCGCGCAGCGGAGAACGACCGTCTCCTCGAACGGCTGCGACATTCCGGGAGAACGTCACGGCACTTCCGGTCCAGGGCCGTCCCTCGCCCTGACCAGACGCCTCGTCTGCCGGCTCGCACCTTCCGCGAAGGGCTGGCGAGGGCCTGCCGTACCGCCGGTGGGGCGGGGAAGAATGCGGGTACACACCGGTCGATGGGGAGGGGCGGTGTCCGTGGCCAGCAGTACGGACTCGGCGCTCAGGCGAGCCCGGCTCGCGCTGAACATGACGCTGGAGGAGGCCGCCGACGCCTTGAACGCGATCACCGGCGGTGCGACGGACGCGAGCCTGATGAGCGCGTGGGAGTCCGGCCGGCGCCGTACGGGCAAGCGGAACCGGGCCGGCCTGTGCCGGCTGTACCGCGAACGCCCGGAGGTGCTGTTCGTCCACCAGGATGGCGCGGCCACCAGCGTGCTGGAGAGCACCGGCACGGCCGTGGTCGTGAAGGTTCTCACCCGCTGGACCGACCTGGTCGAGGCGATGGTGGATGTCGCCGCCGGGGCGCGCGAGCAGCTGGTCGTCACCGGCAGCCGGTCGCGGGAGAACGCGTATCTGGCGGCGATCGAGACGGCTGTGGCTCAGCACCCGGACCTGGTCCACTACCGCGTGCTCTACGGGCCGCCGCGGCACCGGGTGCTGGCCGACCACCTGCTGCGACTGTTGGAGCTGCGCGACCCGTCCGCGCGTCGCAACGGCGTCAAGACGCTGCATATCGGGATGGTGGAGCCGACCGAGGCGCTGGAACGGTTCTTTGTCGCTTCCGAGACCGCGGCGGTAGTGCCGCTGCCGTCCTTCCATGGGGCCGAGGGGTTCGACTGCGGCGTCTCACTCGGTCGCGAAGGTGCGGTGGGCTTGGTACAGCATGGCCGGGAGGCGTGCGCGTCCGCACGGCCGGTGGAGACGATCGACGCCGTCCGCGCGCTGCCCGTACGGCGCAACTGACGTGGTGGGGAGAAGCATGAGCGAGAACCTTCAGCAGGCCGCCCAGGGCCGTGCGGCGTCCGTGGTCGAGCTCGCCCAGGAACTGGTCCGTCGGCCCAGCCGGGCCGGGATCGACGACTATGGACCTGTCCTCGGTGTGCTGGAAGACTGGCTCACCGCCCGCTGTGTGCCGAACCGCCGTCTACTCGACGACGCCGGGCACCTGGTGGGGCTGCTTGCGGAGATCCCCGGTGGCCGGCCCGGCCCCTGGTGGTCGCTGGATGCGTGCGTGGACACCGCCCCGTACGGCGACCGGTCCGCCTGGTCCTTCCCTCCGGCTTCCGGCGACGTTGTGGACGATTGGCTTCTCGGCCGTGGCAGCGCCGACTCCAAGCTCGCCGCGGCCATGTTCTGCCACATCGCCGCCGACCTGATGCCCCGCGCCGCTGACCTGCATGGCGGGCTCGCCGTGCTGTTGGACGTGGATGAGCACACCGGCGGCTTCGGCGGTGCCCGTGCCTACCTCGCCGATGAGGCCGCGGCCCGCCCGGCCGGGGTGATGATCGGCTACCCGGGTCTGGACGACCTCGTGATCGGGGGGAGGGGCCTGTGGCGGGCGTCGATCGCCCTGTACGCCCCTTCCGGGCACTCCGGGTCCAGCAAGACCGTGGTCGGCGCGATCTCCCGGGCCGCCCACCTCGTGCGGCTGCTTGATGCTGCCGAACTGCCCGGCGTCGACGGGGCTTCGGCGTTCCCGTTGCCGCCGAAGCTGTCGGTGACCTCCTTGCACGGCGGCCAGGGCTTCTCCGTCACCCCCGATCGGTGCGACCTCAACGTCGATGTCCGCACCACCCCTGGCTTCGACGCGCACGACGCGGAGAACCTCATCCGCAAGGCCGTCGCCGAGCTGGACGCGGAGATGCCCGCTCCTCAGCCGACCGAGATCAGCCCGGTCGCTTCCTGGCCGCCCTTCCGCCTCACCGACGGCGAGGAGCCCGCCGCCGCCCTGCTGGGCGCGGCGGCCGAGGTGGGGCTGACGCTACGGGCGAAGACCGCGGGGCCGTCGAACATCGGCAACCTGCTGGCGGCCGAGGGCATCCCGGCCACCGCCGGCTTCGGCGTGCCGTACGAGGGTTTGCACGGCACCGACGAGCGCGCCCATCTCGCGGAGCTGCCCCAGGTTTACGCGGTCTATCACCGGGCCGTGCTCAGCCTCCTTCGAGCGGGCTGACATCCCAGGCGCGTCCCAGGTTTCTCCCAGATCCACTCCCAGCAAGTCCCCATCTTCGTCTCTGGGAGAAGATCTTCGAACGCGGTGACATGGAGTCAGCAACACCTCCACATTCACCGATGACAAGGGAGCCGGTCATGACCGAGCAGACCACCACCGCCACCGCCATCATCCAGCCCGCCCAGGACAAGCCCGTCGCGGCGCCGCGCGTCACCTTCGCACCGCAGATCAGCGTCCACCTGGTGGCGACCCTGACCCTGGGCCGCCAGACGTTCAACGACTCGGACAAGGCCAACTACTTCGAGGGCTGACAAGCCCGCAGGACCTGACCGAGCACCCCGGGGGCCGACCGCGCGGCAGTCGGCCCCCGGGCGCGTCACAAGGGAGGCGAACAGATGGACCAGGAGTGGATGACCGGCGGCACCGCCGCCGTGGATGGATTGACGATCAAGGGGCTCGACGGCGTCCGCCGGGCGGCGGCCGCACGGGTGCGCGCGGCCGCCGAAGAGCCGATCGCCCTCGCGATCGTGGGCGACTGCCCCGCAACGGAGAAGGAGCTCCATGCAGCCCTTCCGGCCGTACGGGCAGGGCGGTGGGACGCGCTGACTCGCTGGCCGGGCTCGTACTGGGTGGTCGCGGACGACGGTCGGCAGCGGTTCGTGTGCGGAGACCTGGCCGGTTTGCGGGCCGTCTATTGCACACTGCGCGGCGAACAGGCGGCGTGGGCAACCGAAGCCCACCTGCTGGGGCGCCCGCTCGTGCCGGACTTGCCGTGGCTGGCGGCCCGGCTCGCGGCGGGTGAACACCAGTGGCCGCACCGCACCCCGTACGAGGGTATCCGGCTGGTGCCCGGTGGGTTCGGGGTGCTGCTCGCGCCCGGGGCGCCGCCGCAGCTCATCGGCATCGCCGGCATCGAGCCGGTGGACGAGCTCCGCGAGGGCGCCGACCGGTTCGGGCAGGTGCTCACCGACGCCGTCCAGCACCGGGTCCGCACCACGGGCGGGGTGGTAGGGGCGGACCTGTCCGGCGGGCTGGACTCCTCCGCAGCCGTCGTCCTCGCCGCCGAAGCCGGAACCGTGCACGCGGTCACCTACACCGACGGCTACACCAGCGGCGAGGACATGGCCTTCGCCTCCCGCGTCGCCGAGCACACCAGGATCGCGCACACGGTGGCCACCGGAGGCGACAAGCAGCTGCCCTTCGGCTTCCCCACCGGGCAGCCGACCGGGACCGAACCGGTGCTGGAGGCGGCGAATTACGCCATGGACGCCTGCTACCTCCAGCCGGTGCGCTCCCTGCCGCTGCACCTGACCGGGCACGGCGGCGACATCGTCCTGGACGCCTCCAGCTCCTGCTGGGTCCGCCTTCTGCAGGACGGCCGACGGCGCGAAGCCCACCGCCAGGTTGTGGCGTTCGCCCGGCTGCGCAACGCCGCGCCGGGCCCTCACTGGAAGGCCCTCAAGCAGGCCGCCGATCTGGGCCGGAGCGGCTCCCTGGAGCGTGCCGCCGAGGCTCTGGAATGCGGGCCCATCACGCCCGAGGCCACAGTGGCCGGCTGGTCATGGTGCCGCCTCGGCGCCGGGGCGTCCTGGCTCACAGCGGACGGCCGCCACCAGGTCGCCGCGCTACTGCGGCAGGCCGCCCGCGACCAGCAGCCGGAGGACGCGGACGAGTTCGACCAGTGGGCTGCCCTGCGGTCGGTGGGCGCCTCCGCCCGCGGGTGTGCACCGTACAGCCACGCACTCGGCGTGAACCCGGTACACCCCTACCTCGACAACCAAGTCGTCCGCGCCGCGTTCGCCGTCCCGGCCCTTGCCCGACGCGGGCTGGTCACGTACAAGCCGCTGCTGCGGGCCGCCCTTCCTCAGCTGCCCGACTGGCTCACCTCCCGGCGCTCCAAGGGATCGTTCACCGCCCAGCGCATCGCCGGGCTCGCCCGGCACCGGAACCGGCTCGACGAGCTGATCGCATCGAGCGCGCTCGCGAACAGCGGTCTCATCGACCCCGCGGCCGTCCGTACCGCTCTCGCGCAGGCGGCCCGGGGCCAGAGCGGCACAGTGATCGCCGAGCTGCACCAGCTGATCGTGACGTGCTCGTGGCTGACCGGCCAGAAGACCGCACCGGAGACGGCATGCTGACCCCCGCACCTCATGTCCACCACGCCGCTGGCCCTCATGGCACGGCGGTGCTCGACGTTCGGCGCGGGAGGTGGTTGATGCTCGATGCGGACGCCTCCCGCATCTGGCACGCTGTCACCGTCCGCGGTGGCACGATCGGGCTCGCCGACGAGATCGCCGTCCCCGCCGGCCAGGACCCGCAGCAGGTCATCGGCCAGATCACCGTGTTCATCGACGAGCTCGTGGCCCTCGGCGTGCTCGTCGACACCGACAGGCCCCGGCGAGTGCGGCGAAGGTGGTGGCGTCGATGACGGTCATGGTTCCCACCGCCCGGCCCACCGCCCCGGTCCGCGAGCGGCTGGTGGCCGTCGTCGCCCTCGCGCTCTCCCTGGCCGTGAGCCGGCTGCCGCTGCGGGTGCAGATCGCGGCCGTCCGGCTGCTGCGCGGCCTGCCGGACGCGCGCCTGTCCCGGTTGGAGGCGCTCCACACGGCGGTACTGGCGGTGACCCCCTCGTGGTGGCCGGGCCGAATCGCGTGCGTGGAGATCAGCCTCGCCACCGTCATCGCAACCGCCCTCACCGGCCGCCGCTCCCGCTGGGTCCTCGGCGCCCGGTTCCTCCCCGACGCCGCGCACGCCTGGGCGGAGGTCCCCGAAGGGGCGGTCGGCCGCGACATCGGCGACGCCGTCGACCGGCCCTGGATGCCGGTCGTGGCCGTGCCGTAACGGCTCCCCGGCCCGCCGTGGTCCGGGGCCAGGCCCGAGCCTCCCCGTCCCGGACCACGGCCTCACTCGAACGAGTGAAAACCTGGGGGCATCGCTGACGGCCGGGTGAGGGCGACCAGGCGCAACGAGGGATGTGCGGAACAATCCCGTTGCCCGGCTGCCTGGTTCGGCGCCCTCATGGGGCTCGTGAGTTCTTCCGTGTCCTCCCCGCCCGCCGTCGTGGCCGGCCAGCCGCCGGTCATGCGTCTCGGCTCCGGCCGACACTTCGAGGCAGGCGTCAACCTGTCCGCCGCCGCGATTGCGCGCCGCTTGCCGTCCACCCTCGCCCAGGCCGCCCAGCTCGGCCGGCGCACCGACCGCCGTGCCGTCCTGGCCCTGCTGGCCTGCCAGATCGGCGCCGCCGCGCTCACCGCGACCGCTCTTGCGGCCACGACCCGTGTGCTGGCCGCCGTGTTCACCGGGCCCGACATCGCCGCTGGGCTGCGCGAGAACCTGACCGCCGTGATGGTGCTCGCGCTCGCCGCCTCCGGCCGCTACCTACTGGACGCCGCGGCCCGCGCGTCCGCCGCCCGACTCGCACCGAAGGCCGTACGCGAGGCCGACTTGGAGGTCATCACCGCAGCGACCGCCGCCGAGCTGGTGGCGTACGAGGACCCGGACTTCGAGGACTCCCGCGCCGCCGCCTCCGACGGCGCGGAGAAGGCCGGTGCCCTCATCCTCGACGCCCAGCTGCTGACCTCGGCCGCCGCGCAGATGGCCGCCGCGGCGACGGTCGTGACCGTGCTGCATCCGATGATGCTGCCCTTGCTCGTCGCCTCTGTTGTCCCGTGCGCCTGGGGTGCCGTACGGGGCGCGCGGGTCGAGCACGCCGCCCACCACCGCAACCTCGCCGACTCCCGGCTGCGGAACGTGTTCCGCTCGTACACCACCGAGCGGAACACCGCCGACGAGGTCCGCGCGGGAACCATGGCCGACTTCCTCATCCGCCAGTACCGCATCGTCTCCGGCCGCCTGGAGGCCGAACAGCTCAAGGCCACCCGGCAGGCTCTGGTGGTCCAGGGCATCGGTGACGCGCTCACCGCCCTTGGCACCGCCGCGACCTGGGCCGTGCTCGTGCTGCTCGTGGCCACCGGTCGCATGGAGCCGGCCGCCGCGGGGACCGCCGCCCTGGCGGTGCGGACCTCCGGGGTGGCTCTGGCCACCACGGTGCGGGCCGGGGCCCAGCTGTTCCGCACCTCGCTCTCGCTCGACGACTGGGCCCGGTTCCTGGCCGTGGCCAAGCGGTGGACGACCCGCCGCGGCTCTGCCCCGGTCGCCGAGGACGGGCCGCAGATGATCACCGCCGCGGGCGTCTCCTTCACTTACCCGGGTGCCGACCGGCCCGCGCTCGACGGCATCAACCTGGACCTCAAGCGCGGTGAGGTCATCGCCCTGGTGGGCGAGAACGGCGCAGGCAAGAGCACCCTTGCCCGGGTACTGACCGGCCTGTTCCTCCCCACGGCGGGCTCAGTCCGGTGGGACGGGGTGGACCTGGCGGACGTCGACCCGGCCGACGTGCTGTCCAAAGTGGCGCTCGTCCCACAGGACTACACCCGCTGGCCGCTGGCCGCCCGGGAGAACATCACCCTCGGCCGGCCCCGCCCCGAAGGCGACGCCGCCGTGCACGCCGCCGCCGAGGCGGCCGGCGCCGACAGCGTCATCGCCGCACTACCCCATGGGCTGGACACCTCCCTGGCCCGCTCCTGGTGGGGAGGCCACGACCTGTCCGGCGGGGAGTGGCAGCGCGTCGCAGTCGCCCGCGCCTTCCACCGCGACGCCCCTGTACTGGTGATGGACGAGCCGACCGCCGCGCTCGACGCCCGCGCCGAGCACCGGATTTACACCCGGCTCAAGGCCCTGGCCACCGGCCGGGCCACGGTCTTCATCACCCACCGTCTGGCCAACACCCGACTCGCCGACCGCATCATCGTCCTCGACCAGGGCCACGTCTCCGAGATGGGCACGTACGAGGAGCTGATCGAACAGGCCGGTGGCTTCTTCGAGATGGTGAAATTGCAGGAGGACCGAAACTGATCACCCTCCGGGCTGCTTTCCCCGCTGCGGGGCCTCAACGCCCCATCACCACGCCCCCGGCACCTTCGACGGAGTCGTACGCACCGAAGCCATCATCGCCATGCGCCTCTGACACGACCGCCTGTTTCCCCGTGCCCGCCCTCCTCCTGCGAGACCATGATCCCGCCGCCCGGAGGACGATCCGGAAATTCGCCAGCCAGCAGGCCGAGACGGCACGCTCCCTCTTCCGCGCCCTGAGTATCGCTCTCCGCTCGGCCATAGTGCCGTTCCACAACACTTCCTCGGAGGGCGTGCGGGGGCGACCTCGGCGCAGCAGCGAAGCTGCGGACTGGGGCTTGAGTCAACTCGCGTCCATCAGATGGCAGTAGAGCGCGTTTCGGAAAGAACGAGGGCCTGCGGAGCTTGCTGGGCCTCCATGACGCACTCCGCCCAGACTGTCTTGCCGACGACCCGGTCCTTCACGCCCCACGACGTCGCCAGCGCCGCGACCAGGTGCAGGCCGAACCCCGATTCGGCGCCGGGACGGGAGGGCCGGACCTCCGGCCCCCGTTCGCCCCGCGCGTCCGACACCTCGATACGGAGCGTGTCCGCGAGGGCGATCAGCCGCAGCTCGAAGTCCCGCCCCGGCACGAGCCCGTGCAGCACCGCGTTGGCCGCCAGCTCGGACACGATCACCGTGGCGTCGTCGGACAGCTCGCTCCCGTACGGCACGCCCCACTCGTCCAGTTGATGTGCGGCGAGCCGGCGGGCCAGCCGGGCGCCTCGACGGGTGGCGCTGAAGCGTTGGACGAACTCTGCGCCCGCAAGGGTGATTTCGGCGTTCATGTGACTCAGCGTGTCCGGTTGCTCGTACGCTGACCAGGAGTGACACCACGACGCCGAGCAGTTGTACGGGCACGCCCGGTCGGCTGTACGGGGCGTCGGCCGTGACCGGGTGGACAGAGAGCGGTGCGGGACACATGGAGAAGGAAGTGCGGCCCGAGCGGCCGGTCGAATCGGACGGAACGGCGCACCTTTTCAGGGCGCTCGGCAAAATGATCAAGGTGCTGCGCGAGCGCGCGGGCATGAGCCAGCGGGAGCTGGCCGTCGCCACGCACTGCGGGGAGGACCTGATCTCCGCGATGGAACGGGGGGTACGGACGCCTCAGCCGGAGTTCCTGGAACTCGCGGATGGCGTGCTCGGCGCGGGTGGCCTGCTCCGGTCGACAATCGGGGAGGTGCGGGAGGCGCTGACGAAGGCCCGTACGCGGCATCCGGAGTGGTATCGCGGCTACGCGAATCTGGAGGCCACTGCATCGCAGATCTACGACTACAACAACCAGGCTGTGTCCGGGCTGCTCCAGACCGAGGCGTACGCCCGAGCACTCTTCACGCAGTGGCGGCCGCTGCTCAGCGAGGAGACCATCGAGAAGCGGATCGCCGACCGGCTCGACCGGCAGAAGATCTTCGAGCCGTGGCCCTCCCCGACATTCCACTTCATCCTGGACGAGAGCGTGCTGATGCGCCCCATCGGGGGCCGCGACGTGCATCGGGAGCAGTTGCAGACGCTCCTGCGCATCGGCCGTCTCAGGACGGTGGAGCTCCAGCTGGTGCCGCTCGATAGCACCGAACAGCCCAGCATTGACGGCCCGTTCACCCTGATCACCCCCAAAGGGAAGCAGCAGCTCGCGTACCTGGAGATTCATACATATCCGAGGCTCATCACCGAGCCGGAAGAAGTCCGGGTGCTGGCCATCCGCTATGGAATTATGCAGTCGGTGGCTCTCACTCCGGGGGAGTCCTTGGCCGCGATCGAGAAGATGCTGGGAGAGCGATGAGCACCGGGCAACTGAACTGGTTCAAGAGCAGCTACAGCAGCGGCGGTGGGGGCAACTGCATCGAGGTCGCCTACGAGTGGCGCAAGAGCAGCTACAGCAGCGGCGGGGGCGGCGAGTGCGTCGAAGTCGCTGCCCACTGGCGCAAGTCCAGCCGCAGCAGCGGCGAGGGCGGCAACTGCGTCGAGGTCGCAACCTGCCCCACCACCGTCCACGTCCGTGACTCCAAGAACGTCCAGGGGCCCCAACTCGACGTCGCCCCCGGCGCCTGGGCGGCATTCGTCTCGTACGCGCAGCAGGGCTGAGCGCCCTGCTGCGACCGGCGTCCGCCGGGTCGTGACAGCCGCGACCCGGTGGACCGCGACGCGGCTGACCGGGACGCGGTGGGCCGCGACGTAAAAGCTTTTAAGTCTTTGTCTTGAGGACGTACGAAAAACCCGACCCGACCCGTCTCTGTAACCTGCGGGCCCCCGTCACTCGCGCGGGTGACATCGGGCAACTCAGCTGGATTTCGGGGCAGCTTGCGGGCATATGCTCACGCCAACACAACCCCACACGTACGTCGGCCCTCGGCCGGGACTAGAGATCCCGAACGAGGGCCTGACCACCTAGGAAGACTCAACCTTCCCGATGGATACACAGCAGGTTAGCGTGCCCGCACGCTCCGCGCCCTCCGTTCGCGAGGGCGGGTCGCCGACGTCCGGCATCCGCCACGTCAACACCCACCAGACCAGCCGGTTCACGATCATCGGCAACCACCTCGCCCAGCACCGCGAGCTGTCGCTGCTCGCGATCGGGCTCTCGACATACATCCAGTCGCTGCCCGCCGGGGCGCGGATCGGCATCAAGAAGCTCGCCGAGCGCTTCCCCGAGAGCGAGGCCCGTATCGCCGCCGCGTTACGCGAACTGGAGGCCCACGGCTACCTGAGCCGTACCCGCGAGCGACTGCCCAACGGCCGTGTCGTCACGCGTACTTGCTCCTACAACCAGCCGGGCGGCACCGCACAAAGGCACCCGGCCCAGGCCCCGGCCCCGGCCCCGGCCCGCAAGCCGTGCCGCCAGGCACCCGCGCCCATGGCCGCCATGCCGCTGCAAACCCCCGCGTCGACGCCCACGCCCGCGCCACCGCCTCCGCCGCTCCCCCAGCCCCGCAACCCGCTCCCCCAGTACCTGCGAGCCGCCACCGCGCTGCTCACCGATCTCCACCTGCACGCGGCCGAGATCACCCTCACCGAGAAGGACGTCGTCCTGCTCGCCCCCGCCGCCGCGACCTGGTTCGAGCGTGGTGCCACGCCCGCCGCCCTCCGGCACGCCCTCACCCACGATCTCCCCCAGCCCCTCAGGCGCCCCGCGAAGCTCCTCCGGCACCGGCTCACGGCCCTGCTGCCGCCCCCGCCGACCCCGGATCACCCCACCGTCCCACTCCAGAACTGCGACCGCTGCGACCGGGCCTTCCGCTCCTCCACGCCGGGCGACTGCCGGGAGTGCGCGGCCGATCGTCACCGACTTCCACCGGTCTCCGCACAGGGCTGAACACACCCGCACCGGGCCGCGGGAATCCACGACCCGGTGCGGGGCGAGCCGTCCGGATCAGACGGTCGGGGAGGCCGAGAACGTCGTGTTCCGGTAGCCCTTGCCGTCCTTGTCCCAGTCCAGCTGGAGGAAACCATCGGCGAGGTAACGGCCGGACCCGGCCGCGTACTTGAGGACACCGGTCGTGTAACTGCCGTTGCCCTTGTAGTCACCGTGCTCAAGGCGGGACTTGATGCCGGTGTAGTTGGCCCACTTCACGACCTTGTCGGGGCCGGACACACTCTTCTTGGTCTGAAGGTGGAAGCGGGCGGCGTCGAACTCGCTGGGGCCGTCGACGAACCAGGCCGGCCCGTCCCAGCTGATCTTGGCGTAGGTGTAGATGTTGCCGCTGGACCGCTTGGCGCAGAGCTGCACGCTGAAGTCGAAGTTGTCGGCGTAGACGCCGCCGTACGCCGGGTTGTCGACGGAGTGCTTGCTGGTGGTGCAGTGATAGCTCGCGGCGGCGGCCGGGCCTGCGGTGGCCACCATGGCACCGCCGAGCACTGCGGTGGCGGCCACTATGCCGGTTATCATGCGGGAAGTCGTGTTCACGGCTTTTCCTTCATCAGAATTCCCAGCGGGAGAGCGTCCGCGAGCAGAACTTCGCGTCGGCCCGCTGTGAGCTGGTGGTGGGGGGCGGAGTGCCGGGCACGCTACCAAAGGGGCCGGATCACCGTGACGTCGGCCCGACCGGGTGCGGCCTGCGCCGGTCTCCGTATCCTGACCGGATGTTCACCACCCCTGAGCTCGTCATATTCGACTGCGACGGCGTACTCGTCGACAGCGAACGGATCGCCGTACGCATCGAGGTGCAGATCGGCGCCGAGCTGGGATGGCCGCTGACGGCGGACGAAGTCATCGAGAAGTTCGTGGGCCGGTCGAACAAGTCCATCGGCGAGCTGGTCGACGCCCGGCTGCCCGGCAAGTCCGCCGCCTGGCAGCAGCGCTACGAGGCCCTCCACCGCGAGGCGGTCGACCGTGAACTCGTCGCGGTGGAGGGGATCCACGAAGCGCTGGCCGCCATCGCGCTCCCCACCTGCGTGGCGTCCAGCGGCAGCCACGAGAAGATGCGCCACACCCTGGGCCACACCGGGCTATACGCGCACTTCGAGGGACGCATCTTCAGCGCCACCGAGGTCGCACACGGAAAGCCCGCCCCCGATCTCTTTCTCCACGCGGCCCGGCGGATGGGGGTCGCCCCCGCCGCCTGTGTGGTCGTCGAGGACAGCAAGTACGGCGTGCAGGCCGCCCGTTCGGCCGGAATGCGGGCATTCGGCTACGCGGGCGGCCTGACTCCGGCGCACTGGCTGGAAGGTCCGGACACCGTGGTCTTCGACGACATGCGCAAGCTGCCGTCGCTGCTGTCCGGGCGCTGAGAGTCCCGGCCGCGCCCGGGAGTACGGGGTACGGAGCGCCGCGTACCGGAAGCCTGGAGGCGTCCGGTCGCGGCCCGTCGCTCCCCATGCCGCGCGGCGCTCCGGACCGTCACCACTCGTCGTCGTGGCCGATCACCCGGAAGCTGCCCACGACGCCGTTGTCGAGGAACCCGCCGCCCTCGACGGTACGGGCCGCGACACCGTACGTGCTGCCATGGGGGCCGACCGTGGCGACCGGGGCACCGCCGTCACAGGCGAACCCCCGATAGACCTCGACGACGTTCCGGCTGTCGTTGAAGATGCTGAAGCTGCTGGAGCCCAGCCCGCTGGCCGCTGAGATGCAGCCTTCCGAAAAGCCGGAGTACGACCGCTCGTTGAAGTAGATCCGCTCCCCCTTCTTCCGGTCGTAGCCGCGATCGCGCCCGCCCCGGTCGCCGCCCTCGTCACCGCGCCCGCCCCGGTCGGAGCCCTCGTCGCCGCCCTCGTCACCGCGCCCGCCGTGGTCGGAACCCTCGTCACCGCGCTCACCGCGGTCGGAGCCCTCGTCACCGCCGCCCTTGTCCCCCCGGTCTCCCTCGTCCCCCCGGTCCCCCTTGGCCTCCGTTCCGCTTTCGCTGCTGAGGGGGGACGGTGCGGGAGCGGCCTGCCGGGCGGGCGGGGCGGCCTGGTGGACGGGCTGCTCGGCCCGCCCGGCGGCCGGTGCGGCCTGGGTGGATCCGTCGGCCGAGGCATAGGTGATGCCGGTGGCAAGGACCGCAGCACTGACTACGCCGGCGGCCGCGATGAAGGTACGCGAGGGCATGGCACTTCTCTCCGTCTCAGAGACGCCGACCGGACGGCCGACCTGCGGCGAACGTACCGAGGGGTTACATACCTGTCATTTCGGACAGGCCCAGGGCGTGACGCCACAGGACCGGTCGGGTGGGGAGAGGGCGTTCAACGCATATCCATACGGCTGTGGCTGTTGTGACCGTGCCGCCGGTCAAGCCGCCGCCGCTGCCCGGAAGCCGAGCACTCCGGCCCCCGGGCGGGCTGTCGGCCCCGGGCCTGGCGTCAGCAGTTGCGGACCGACCAGACGGGGCTCCAGCCGATGGCGCTCTGCTCGCGGGCGGTGCTCTTCCTCAGCACGTTGCCGCCGCTTCCGTAGAACGTGGCGACCGTGCCCTTGGTCTGGTTGTTGTCGAAGAAGCCGTCGCCCTCGAAGTTGGACAGGGAGTACTTGTTGCAGGTCTTGAGGGAGTACACCTTCCACTGGCTCTTCGTGTAGTCCCACACGCTCAGGCACAGGTTCTCGTACGCGCACTGCGAGGGCGTTCCGTCGGGGTAGTACTTGTACGGCGCGGCCGGCGAGATGGACGGCGAGACCGCAGCGATGCGACTCGTCGGTGTGTCGGCCTGGGCGGGCACGGCGACAGCGCCCATGGCGATCACCGAGGCCAGCGCGGTGGCTGCGCCGAGTGCGGAGTATTTGACGCGCATCTGGGTGAACTCCTCTTGTTGGCGGCCGAGTCGACGGCCGGCTCCCGTGCGGTTCCCCAGCAGTCTGTGGCGGCGCAAGAACGGTGCGCGCGTCGTTTTGGGCCCAGCCAAATCGTTGGTCCGCACCGTACGGAAGAGGCCCGGGGCAGCGGCGTCAGCAGCCGTCGAGCAGGCGGCGGCCCAGCGGCGTCGCCGTGTGCCGGACCCGTCTGCCGTCCCGGCGGCTCGCGACGAGTCCGCCCTCGCGCAGCACGGCCAGCTGCTGGCTGACGCTCGGCAGGGACAGCCCGGTCGCTTCGGCGAGTTCGGAAGTGGTGCCGCAGATGCGCACGGCGGCCTCGTACAGAAGCGCGGCGCGGGCCGGGCCCAGTAATCGGGCCAGCGAGGCCGGGGAGACGTCGGGCGGGGCGGTGGTCCGGTCGACCGGGTGGATGAGCACCGGACACAACCCGTCGTCCGCCAGAGTGATCGGCTGCCGCCAGCAGAAGAACGACGGGACCAGGAGCAGGCCCCTGCCGTCCAGGTGCAGATCACGCTCCACGGGATAGCTCACGGTCAGCACGGGCGGCTCCCACACCGCCATCGGCCGCAGACTCTCCAGCAGCGCCCGTGTCCCGCCGTCCACCAGTGCTCGGGTGCGCAGGGCCGTGTCCGCCGTCGTGGCGGCGCCGATGTGGTTCCACAGCGGGGCGATGAACTCGCGGTGGTAGGTGTGCAGGTTCCGGCCCAGGGCGGTCAGCGCCGCGAGGTCGCCCCGGGCCAGCTCCGGGCCCGCCCATGGCCGGACGCCGCTCGCCGACAGCAGGGCCAGTTCGTGGCGGAGCCGGTGTTTCGGGGTGGCGAGCACCCGGTCGATGCCCGAGCGGAGGTCGTCGGGGCCGTCGTCCACGGGCGGGGTGAGGAAGTCCGGGAAGTAGGCGGCGCGCGGCACCAGGCCGCGCAGCGCCGATGCCGCCTCCCGGGCGGGCCCGCCCCGGCGGAGCAGTCCGCGCGCCGCCTGCCGCCACGGGTCGAAGGCGAGGGCCCCCTCGGGGTTCTGGAGGCGGCACAGGCTGCACACGATCTCCCACAGCGGGTCGGGGCGGCGCGCGATGCGGACGTTCTCCAGATCTCTGCCCGTGAAGTGGATACGCAGCATGGCTTCCCCCCGTTGGCCACCGACGATCGGCAGAAATCCTGGCACGCGGGGGACTCCGGTCCACGGCGGCGCGACGGAAGGACAGACCCGCAGACGAGCAGACCAGCAGACCCACAGGACGACCGGACGGCCGAACGGGCGGACGGCCGAACGGGCGGACGAGCGGACGAGCGGACGGGCGGACGAGCGGACGAGCGGACGGGCGGACGAGCGGAGGACGGGACGACGGGACGACGGGACGACGGCGTAACAACGGGGCGGGCGGGACGACGTAACGACAGAACGGCCGGGCGTCCCCGTGTCAGGGGATGCCCGGCCGTCGCGTTCGGCTCGCCGTTGTCAGCGGGCGACCGCCTTGGTCGCCTTGCTGGTGGCGGAGCCACTGGCGTGACCCGTGCGGCGGGCGGTCACCTTCACGGTGATCTTCTTGCCGCGCTGGGCGGACTTCAGCGTCAGCGAGGACTTGGTCGCGCCGGAGATCGCCTTGCCGTTGGCGTACCACTGGTAGGCGTACGAGATCGGGGCGGGCGTCCAGCTGCCCTTCGCCGCCTTGAGGGTGCGGCCCACCTTCGCGGTGCCGGAGATCGTGGGCTGCTTGGTGGCCTTGGGCGCACTGCCCGTGGCGACCTTCACCGAGGCGGGCGTCGTGGAACCGTCGGCGTGACCGGTGCGGTGGGCCGTGACGGTGATGGTGACGTACTTGCCGAGCAGCGATGCCGGGACGGTGTACGTGGACGAGGTCGCGCCCTTGATCGCCTTGCCGTCGGCCTTCCACTGGTAGCCGTAGGAGGTCGCGGAGGGCGTCCAACTGCCGCTCGTGGTGGTCAGCTTGGCACCGACCTTCACGGTGCCGGTGATCTTCGGGGCGGTCGTCACCCTGGGCGCCGCGCCCTTGGCGACGGTGAGCGCCGCCGAGGCGGCCGGGACGTCCGCCGTGCCGGTGCGGCGGGCCGTGACGGTGACGCCGATCTTCTTGCCGAGCAGCGAGAGCGGGACGGTGTAGGCGGATGCGGTCGCGCCGGTGATCGGCTGCCCGTCGGCGTTCCACTGGTAGGTGTACGACGTCGAGGTGGGGGCCCAGGTGCCGGGGGACGCGGTGAGGCGGTCGCCGACGCGGGCGGTGGTGCCGATCGACGGCGATGCGCTGTTGCGGAGCGGGGCCGGGGTGATGGTGAAGTCACCCTTGAGGTACTGGGTTCCGCCGTGCGTGATGACGCTCAGCCCCCAGGTGCCCTCGGTCTCGCCGGTCAGGTCGAGCTCGGCGGTCAGAGTGCGGCGGTCGGGCGAGACCGCGACGGTGGTCGCCTCGATCCGCCGGCCGAGGACGCTCAGCACGACGCGGTCGTCCTGGTGCAGGGCGGTGCCGGTGACCGTGACCGTCGTCCTCGTGCCGGAGACGCCGGTGGTCGGGGCGACCTTGGTGACGGCGACCCGCTCCAGGCCGCAGAGCCCCGAGCAGACCGCCTGGGCCTTGTACGAGGTCTTCGACGCGTTCTCCGGCAGGGAGAGGACCAGGATGCTCGGGGTGAGCTCCCTGGAGTACCGCTCGATCACCGAACACGAGTAGCCGCCGGGGGTGCCGTACACGCAGCCGTTGTCGAGGCTCGGGTCGTACAGCGCGGGCACCGCCGTTTCGGTGGCGCCGGTCGTGTCGCTGATCTCCATCTTGAAGCGGTCGCTGTACGCGGTGGGCAGCGCGGCGCAGACGGCGGTGTGGTCCTCGTCGAGGGTGCCGGTGACCGGGCCGTACCCGTAGGCGATGCTCGCGACCTTCTCGCACTCGGCGGCCGGTCCGTCCGGGCCCGCGATGCGCAGGGCGTCGAAACGGTACGAGTCGGGGGCCTTCAGCGTCGCGGGGACGGTGACCATGACCTGGTAGTGGGTGGAGCCGGTGACGGCGCACGCCTGGTTCTTGTTGCACAGGGCGGTGCCGTCGGCGCCGTACACGACGACGTTGGCGGCGCCGAGCGGGTCGCGGACGTCGATGTGCAGGGTGTCCTTGGCGTCGGCGGTGGTGACCTGGCGGCAGCGCAGCTCGCCGGGGGCGCCCATGGTGCCGCCGGTGGACGGGCCGCCGGGCTTCGTCGCGGGGTTCGCGGCGCAGCCCTTGGCGGTCGTGGTGACGTCGCGACGGGCCAGGACGTATTCGGCGGGGGCGTCGCGGCCGGTGACCAGCACGGTGTGGGCGACGCCCGGGGTCAGTGCGCAGGTCGTCCAGGAGGAGGTGGAGGCGCGGGCCGAGCAGATCTGCTTGCCCTGGACGTCCAGGACGGTGAACTGGGCGAGCGACGTGGTGCCGGGTGCGGCCCGGAGCTGGATGTTCTCCTGGGTGCTGTGGTCGTCCGCCGGAATGCTCAGGCAGCGCGAAAAGACACCGTCGCCGGTGGTGACGCGGGCGGTCGGGCCGGTCTCGGTGAAGTCGCCCGCCGGGAAGGCCGGGCAGTCGCCCGCCGCGTCGGTGCGGTGCAGGACGAGCGTGTACGGGCCGGTCGGCTTCGAATCGCTGGTGTTGGAGACCAGCGCCCGGAAGGGGGCCCTGCCGGTGAGTCCGCAGGTGCCGTCGGTGAGGCGGGACGGGTCGCAGCGCTGGACGCCGTCGGCGTCGACGACGGTCACGTCCGGGTGGGGCGCGGGCCCGTAGAGGGGCTCCAGCGCCGCCAGCCGGGCGCCCTCGGGCAGCGGCAGGGACAGGCAGTCGATCTCGCCGCCCGAGGTGAACTGCGACGTGTGCACGCCGAGTTCAACCGGCTCGCAGCCGGTGGTGGCGGACTGGTCGACGACGAGGGTGGCGGCGTCGGTGTAGACGGTGTACTCACCGGCGGCCGGGAGGGTGCAGACGTTCCAGGTCTCGCAGGCGGTCCTGCCGTCCCGGTCGTACACCCGGAGCGCGGAGCGTACGCCGTCGTGGACCGCGTACGCGTCGTAGCGTCCGGCGGCCGGGGCGGTGAAGGTGCGGCAGCCGTGGGCCGGATCGGCGGCCGTGGGGCCGGAGTTGAATCCGTTCAGCGCGGGGTGGATGCAGCCGGCCGGGTCTGAGATCCGGCGGACGGCGAGGGTGTACTCGGCGGGGAAGCCGTGCTCGGCCTCGCTGACCTGCGAGAGGACCCGGTAGGGGCCGTCGCCGGGCAGTACGCAGCCGTAGCTGTCGTCCTCGTTGAAGTGCGGGCAGATCCGGGCACCGGTCTCGTCGGTGATCCAGGACAGGCTCTGGCCGTAGGAGGTCGTCCGGATGGTGTTGGTGATCCGCTCACCCGGCCGGCCAGCGAACGGCTGGCACTGGATGGCGGTCGGACCCGCTGCCGAGCCGACGACGGGCGCGGTGTCCCAGGAGGTCCCGGTCTCCGGTGCGCAGCCCTCGGTGGTGGCGAGGGGGACGACGGCGACGGTGGGCCTGCTCGTCTCGGACCAGTCGTTGAACAGCCGGAGCGTGAACTCGCCCGAGCGGGGCAGCCGGCACCAGCCGGCGCCCCACTCGGGGTCGTAGCAGTCGATCTCCGTGCCGCCGTCGAGGACGGAGGCGTACGTGCTGCCGTTGGCGCCGCCGACGACCAGGACCTTGTGCAGCCCGGCGGCCTTCGCCGTGAACGTGAAGCAGGCCGTGGTGTCGCCCGGGATCGTCGGCCTGCCCTCCGCCGGTGCGGCCTCTCCGAAGCCGGAGAGCGGCAGCACGGCACAGTCCTCGTCGGCCGGGGCGCCGGCCGGGGTGCCGGCCGGGGTGCCGGCCGCCGTCGCCACGGGGGCGTACGCCTGCGCTGCCCCTGCCGGAATCAGCAGCGGGAGCAGGACCGACAGTGCGAGCAGCAGCGCGGCGTACGCCGCCGGTCTCCCGGATCTCGGCGATCTCGCCGCCGTGCGTGGGTAGCTGGGCATTCCGTTCCCCCGGACCGGTGAAGTGGGTGCTTCTGCCGGGGCTCTCACGAACGGCGCACGCACGCTGGATCGGCCCGGAACACAAGCGAGATGTGTGCGACTCGTAAAGAAGATCGCACACGATGATCGCACATGCGTCCGGGGTTGCTACTTGCTCAGCACCGCCTTCATCACGCTCTTCGCGATCGGCGCGCCCAGCCGACCGCCGGAGATGTCGGAACGGGAGATGTCCATGTCCGTCGGGTCGATGAACACCGCGACCGCGACCGATCGGCCGTCGGAGTTCTTGCCGTACGAGACGAACCAGCCGTACGGCACCTCGTCGTTCACATTGACGCCGCGCTGCGCCGTGCCGGTCTTGCCGCCGACCGTGACGCCGTCGATCAGGGCGCGCTTGGCGCTGCCCTCCTTGGCCGTGAACTCCATCATTTCCTGGACCTTCTTCGCGGTCTCCTCGGACACGGCCTGGCTCTTGAGCTTCGGCTCGTTCTTCTCCAGGACCGACAGGTCGGGGCCGCGCAGCTCGTCGACGATGTACGGCTGCATCAGCTTGCCGTCGTTGGCGAGGGCGGCGGTCACCATCGCCATCTGCATCGGCGTACTGGTGAGGCTGCCCTGCCCCATGCCCGTCAGCGCGGTACCGGGCTTGTCCAGCTTCTTCGGGTAGAGGCTCTTGGTGGCGAGCATGTCGCCGAACTCCTCGGAGTAGACATCGGCGTTGAAGCCGAACTTCTCCGCGGTCTCACGCATCTTCTCGTCGCCGACCTTGGACGCCGCGTCGAGGAAGACGTTGTTGCAGGAGTACTGCATCGCGGTCTTCATGGACGCCTTGTTGCAGACCGCGTCACCGGCCTCGCTGCCGATCTTGTTCGTGGAGAGCGGCAGGGGGTACGGGGAGACGGCGTCGGTCCGGGCGTCGACATCGGAGACCACGCCGTTCTCCAGGGCCGCGGCCGCCGTGAGGATCTTGAACGTCGAGCCGGGCGGGAAGGTCTCCCGCAGCGGGCGGTTGGCCAGCGGCTTGCTCTTGTCCTTGACGAGCGCCTGGAACTTGTCGCCCTCCTTGAACGAGTTCCCCGCGAAGACGGACGGATCGTACGAGGGCGTGGAGACCAGGGCCAGGACCTTCCCCGTGTTCGGCTCCAGCGCGACGACCGCGCCCCGCGCCTTGAGGTCGGTCAGACCCTTGTAACCGGCCTTCTGCGCCTTCGGGTCGATCGTGGTGATCACGGAACCGCCGCGCCGCGGCTCGCCGGTGATGACGTCCTTGGCGTGCCGGAACGCGAACCGGTCGTCCTGGCCGCTGAGGATGCTGTCGTATGTCTTCTCCAGCAGGGACATGCCCTGCGACTGGGAGGCGTAGCCGGTGATGGGGGCGTACATCGGGCCCTGCTTGAAGGTCCGGCGGTACTTGAAGTCCGTCCCCTCGACCGCCTTGGAACCGGTGATCGCGTCGCTGCCGACGATGATGTCACCGCGCGGGGTCGCGAACTGGGCGATCTTCACCCGGCGGTTGTTCTCGTGATTGGCCAGCGGCTCGCTCTTGACGAACTGGATCCAGTTCGCCCGCAGCAGCAACGCCATCACCAGCAGCCCGCAGAATATGGCTATGTGCCGCAACGGCCTGTTCATCCTGATCCACTCCCGCGCTCACGAACATTCGATCCCTAGTAGAGAAAGATGCCGAACACGGGCAAAAGGTTGCACCCGTATCCGTACGTGATGGCGGCAGTGGGCGAGCCCGGTGCAACGGCTCAGGTGGAGCCGCCGGCCTCCGTCCCGCAACACCGCGTTGGCCGAGGACGAGGTGCAGACCGTGAGCTCGACATACTTGTTCTCGCTGTAACTCAGGTTGTACCCGCCGGTCGTGAAGGCGGCGGTTCCGCTGCCGCGGACGTACAGCTTGGCGACCGTGGCCCGGCCGTTGCCGAAGTTGTCGGTGACGTCGAGGTGCTCGGCCGACAGGGACTTCGCCCTGGACCGAAAACCCCCGGTCCGCCGCCTACGCGATCCTGCGCACCGGGGTGCTTCCGCGCTGGACCGGACACACCTCGTACGCCGTTGCGGCCGTCAACCTGGCGTTCGTCCCCTCACTGTTCTTCGGGACGGACGCCGCCGACTTCTACAGCGCGGTCGGCCGGGGCAACACCGCCCTGACTGCGGCCCTGCTGGTCTACTGGGCCTTCGCTGTCGGCATCGGCATGCTCCGGAACCGCCCGCGCGGCTGCCCGGGGAGAAACCGGACGTCGGAGCTGCTCGGAAAGGACTACTGAGGCTCGGGCGGCCCCGGCCGGGGCGGAGCCCGTCACAGATGGTCCGCGTACGCGTCCAGCGTCCGCAGCACCTCCGCCTCGCCGGCCGGGGGCAGTTGCAGGACGACCTCCTCGATGCCCAGCTCCGCGTAGTGCGTCAGCTTGCCCGCGCTCGGGAGTACCGCGTACGGAACGATCCGGAGGTGCTCCGGGTCGCGGCCCTCCGCCTTCCATGCCTCGCGGAGCTTCGGTACGGACTCGGTCAGGCCGCGGCCGCCGATGGGGAGCCAGCCGTCGGCGTACTGGGCGATGTGGGCGAACAGCTTCGGGCCGGCCGCGCCGCCGATCAGGGTGCGGGGGCCGTTCACCGGACCGCGGGGGCGCTGGACCGGCTTCGGGTACGCGTGGCTGGCCCGGACCGAGCCGAACTCGCCCTTGTACGCGGTGGGTTCGTCCGCCCACAGGGCGCGCATCTGGGCCATCCGGTCGCGGACCAGGTCGCGGCGGGCCGGCCAGTCCACGCCGTGGTCGGCGGCCTCCTCGACATTCCAGCCGTAGCCGACGCCCAGCGTGAAGCGGCCGCCGGAGAGGTGGTCCAGGGTGGCGATCTGCTTGGCCAGGCCGATCGGGTCGTGCTGGGCGACGAGTGTGATGCCGGTGCCCAGGGTCAGGCGCTCGGTGACGGCGGCGGCCTGGGCGAGCGCGACGAAGGGATCCAGGGTGCGGGCGTACTCGGGCGGGAGTTCGCCGCCCATCGGGTAGGGGGTGTCCCTGCTCACCGGGATGTGGGTGTGTTCGGGCAGGTAGAGCCCGGCGAAGCCGCGCTGTTCGAGCTCGCGGGCGAGCCGCAGCGGCGTGATCGTTTCGTCGGTGAGGAAGATCGTTGTGCCGATCCGCATACGAGGACACCTCCGTCGTGATCCGGTGAGGGCCCCAACGTATGCCGTCGCGTGCCGTGCGGTCCGGTTCATCGGCGTTCTTCCGGAGTTCATCGGGTGCCGTCAGGGTTCGGGGGCGACACCCCTTGCCGCTCACGACACCCGGGGAGCCACTCGTATGTCCGTATCGCATTCCGCTCACGGCCACCCGATGGCCAGGCGCGGCCTTCTCGTCGGGACGGCCGCCACCGCTCTAACGTTGGGCACTGTGAGCTTCGCCGACGCCGCACCCCCGACCGGCGGCACAGACGGCGGCCCGGACCGGACCAGGACCGTGCGCGGCACCCTGCCGACCGGGTCACCGGACTTCGTGTACCTGCCGGTCGAAGTACCGCGCGGAGTACGGGAGATCGCCGTCTCGTACACGTACAGGAAGACGCCCGTCCCGGCCGGGACGCCGGGCAACGCCCTCGACATCGGCATCTTCGACGAGCGCGGCACCGAACCGGGCGGGCGCGGGTTCCGGGGCTGGTCCGGCGGGGCACGCGCGAGCTTCTTCATCCGGGCGGACGAGGCGACGCCCGGCTACATCGCGGGGCCGGTCCGGGCCGGTACGTGGAACATCGCGCTCGGTCCGTACACCGTCGCCCCCGAGGGGCTGCCGTACGAGGTGACGGTCACCCTGCGGTTCGGGCCCGCCGCTCCGACGCCGGAGCCGGTGTATCCGCCGGAGCGCGCGAAGGGACGCGGGCGGGCCTGGTACCGAGGGGACTGCCATCTGCACTCCGTGCACTCGGACGGCAGGCGCACCCCCGCCGAGATCGCCGCCGCCGCCCGCGCGGCCGGCCTCGACTTCATCAACAGCAGCGAGCACAACACGTACTCCGCGCACGGGGCGTGGGGCGGGCTGTGGGGCGACGACCTGCTGATCCTCACCGGCGAGGAGATCACCACCCGCAACGGGCATGTGCTCGCGGTGGCCACCGACCCGGGCACGTTCGTGGACTGGCGCTACCGGGCCCGCGACAACCGGTTCGGGCACTACGCGAAGGCCGTGCGCCGGGCCGGCGGCCTGGTCGTGCCCGCCCATCCGCACGCCACCTGCATCGGCTGCCACTGGAAGTTCGGTTTCGGCGAGGCGGACGCGGTGGAGGTGTGGAACGGGGCGTACACCCCGGATGACGAGATCGCCCTCGCCGAGTGGGACAACTCCCTGGTAGCCGCCGCACGTTGGTCCAAGCCGTGGGTTCCGGCGATGGGCAACAGCGATGCGCACCGGGAGCCGGACGAGGTGGGGCTGCCGCAGACCGTCGTCCTGGCCGACGAGCTGTCGCGCGAGGCGATCGTGGCCGGGATCCGGGCCGGGCACTCGTACATCGCTGAGTCGTCCGCCGTCACGCTCTCCTTCGGCGTCTTCGGCGGGCGCGGGCTGCACGCCGGGATCGGTGAGCGGCTGCGGGTGGACGGGGGCGACACCCCCGTCACCGTGCGGCTGGAGGTGACCGGGGCGCCCGGCTGCACGGCGCACTTCGTCACCGACCAGGGCACGCTGTTCACGGCGGGGCTGCCCGAGTCGGGCACGGGGACGGTCCAGTGGCGTACGACGCCGGCCTACGCCGCGTATGTACGGGCCGAGGTCCGGCATCCGGCGACGGCGCCGGGGCTGCCGGGCGCACCGGCCGCGCTCACCAATCCGGTGTTCCTGGACGGGCGCTGAGCGCTCAGCGCCTCCCTGGAACCGCTCGGCCGACGACACATATCGTTAGTTGAGCTAACGCAATGGATAGAATGGCGCCATGACCGGACCCGAAGGCGCGGCAGCAGCCGGACCCGAAGGCGCAGCCCTGCCCGACGACGGCGCGTCCAGGACGCCCGACAGGCTGCGCCTGCGGGCGAGCCGGCTGTTGTCGCAGCTGTCCACGCGCTCGGACCGGCTGGTCTCCGACGGACTGGCGCAGGCCGACGCCCGCAAGTGGCACTACGCCGTGCTCGCCTCGCTGCAGGACCACGGGCCCGCCAGCCAGGCGACGCTGAGCAGGCGCACCGACATCTACCGCAGCGACATGGTCGGCGTGCTCAACGAACTGACCGGGCGCCACCTCGTCGAGCGGGCACCGGACCCCGCCGACCAGCGCCGCAACATCATCACGATCTCCGCCCGGGGCCGCGCTCAACTGCGCCGCCTCGACAAGATCCTGGACGGCCTCCACGACGAACTGCTCGCACCGCTGGACCCGGCCGAACGCGACCAGTTCGTGCAGCTGCTCATCCGCCTGCTGGACCACCACACCGCCGGGACCGCCTGACCCCGCGCGGCAGCCGTCAGGCATTCAGGGCCAACCCGTCGCGGGGCTCCGGCGCATCCGGGTCGCGGTGCTGCGCCTGCCCTTGCTTCTGCCCCTGCCCCTGCTTCGGTGCTTCCGTGGTGCGGAGGCGACGGGAAGGGGCGGTCAGTACGCCGAGGCAGGCGATGACCAGCGCGATGCCGGTCCAGCCGAGGGCCGGCAGGTGTTCGCCCACGACCAGCACCGCGAAGACCGCCGCCACGGCGGGTTCCAGCAGGGACAGGGTCGTCGCGGTGCTTACGGGGATCCGGGACAGGCCGTAGCCGAACAGGACGTACCCGGTGAACATCGGCACCAGCGCCATGTAGAGCCCGACGCCCGCGTTCGTCCAGGAGGCGGCCAGCGGTGCGCCGGTGGCCAGCAGCACCGGTACGAGCATCAGCCCGCCGAGGCCGAACACCGCGCCCATGGCCGCCCGCGAGCCGACCGAGCGGGTGATGAGGCGGTGCGCCGCCCATGCGTACACGGCGTAGGTCAGGCCCGCGACCAGCCCGAGCGCCACCCCGACGACGGTCCCCCGGGCGGAGCCGGTGCCCGCTCCGGTACCGGCCTGCGCGGCCTCGGCCGCACAGAGCAGCACCGTGCCGGCCAGCCCCAGGGCGGCCCCCGCCAGCCATCTCCGGGACAGGCGCCGGCCGTCGGCGAACCGCTCGATCAGGGCCGAGGCCAGCGGGGCCGAGCCGATGGAGACGACCGTTCCGACCGCGACCCCGGCCAGATGCATGGAGGTGTAGAACGCGAGCGGATACAGCGCCACACCCACTCCCCCGACGAGCACGATCCGCCACTGCGCCCTCAGCTCCGTACGGGCCCTCGCGATCCGGCGCCCGGCCAGCAGGGCCTGGAGCAGTCCGCCCAGGCCCATCGCGGCGGCGCCGATCGCCAGGGGGCCCACCTGGGGCGCGAAGGTCGCGGCGGTGCCCGTGGTGCCCCAGAGCACCGAGGCCAGCAGGACCGCGAGCGCACCCAGGCCCGGTCCGGCGGCGGGCCCGGCGGCGCGGGCGGGCCCGGTCACAGGGTGTCCAGCAGGGATGCGGCCAGGTCCCGGGCGCGCCGCATGCGGGTGCCGTCCCCTTCGAGACCGGCGCGCACGATGGCCCCTTCGAGCAGGAACGCCAGGTGCTCCGCCACGGCCCCGGCCTGCTCGTCGCGGCCCGGCAGCAGCTCCCGGAGGTGGCCGGCGAGCAGGCCCTCGACCTGTTCCTTGTGCCGGCGGACCACGGTCCGGCCCTCGTGTCCGGTGGGCAGTTCGGCGGCCGCGTTGAGCAGGCCGCAGCCCCGGAAGCCGTGCTCGTAGGCGAAGTCGGCGTGGTCGGCGTAGGCGTCGAAGACCGCCAGCACGCCCGCCGCCGGTCCCCGCGCGTCGGCCAGCCGTCGCCGGTAGAGGTCGAGCCACTCCTCGTGCCGGGCCTGGAGGTAGGCGCAGACCAGGTCGGCCTTGGAGTCGAAGTTGTTGTACAGGCTCATCTTCGCGACGCCGGCCTCGGCCGTGATCGTGTCGATGCCGGTCGCCGCCACGCCGTCGGCGTAGAACCGGCGCGCGGCGGCGTCCAGGATCCGCCCGCGCGCCGCCCCGCGCCGTCGCTTCACCGGCTGCCGCTTCTCCTCGGCCCTTGCCTCGCCCATGACCGCCCTCCTCCTTAATTAGGTAGGCCAGTCTACCTAATTTTCACTGGGTGGCGAGGGCTGCCCCCGCACGGGCCGGGCCGGGACCGAGCCGCCGCGCGCAGCTCCGGCTCTGCACGACCGCCAGGCCCGCGACCGCCGCCCCGAGCACCAGCCAGCCCGCCGGACCGGCGGCCATCACCACACCGGTCAGCAGCGGCGGCCCGGCCGACTTCTGGATGGACTGCGACATCCCGGCCACCCCCAGATACGCGGCGCGGGCGTCCTGCGGCGCGAGCAGGACCGCGAGCTCCCACGAACTCACCGACCGCATCAGCTCCGCCAGCGTGACCAGCAGCGCCGCGGCGAGCAGGACGGCCCCGGCCGCCCAGGCCCCGCCCCGGGTGGCCACGGCCAGGAAGCCGCAGCAGGCGAGCGTCAGCACTCCGTACAGCAGCACCGCCCGGACCGCCCGGCGCGGCCCTTCCGCCCGCTTCGACACGCTCAGCTGAAGCACCACGACCAGCACGGTGTTGATGACGAGGAAGGCCGGGACGAGGGCGTGCGGCGCGGAGGTGCGGTTCACCAGCCACAGCGGCAGACCGACGGCGAGGATCGAGTCGTCGAGATTCATCGGGATGTCCAGCAGGACGAACCCGAGATAGCCCCGGTCCCGCCACGGACTGCCCCCGCGCACGGAATCCCGCCCGCTCACGCCCCCGCGCTCGCCCTCGCCCTCGCCCTCGCCCCGGGCAGCGGGCGCCGTCCCCCCGGAACGCGCCACCTCGACGGCGCTTCCCACCGGCTCGCCCGTACGCCACACCAGCACCGCGGCGACGGCGAACGACAGCGCGTTGCCCAGGATCAGGACGCGATAGGCGCCCGTGGTCCCCACCGCCAGGCCGATCGCCGCGATCCCGGCGCCGACTCCGTAGCCCGCGTTGGCCGCGCTGCGCGAGAGCGCCTGGTACGCGGCGCGGCGCTCGCCCGCCGCCCGGGTGGCGAAGAGCATCTCCAGCGTCTTCGCGGCCCGGTCGCCCAGGTAGGTCACGGCGATGACCGGGAGCAGCGCGTCGAAGCCGGTGCACACCAGGACCAGTCCGAGCGTCACCAGCCGCAGCAGATGGCAGCCGATCAGCAGCGAGCGCACCGGGAAGCGGCCGGCCAGCCGCCCGGCCAGCGGTGATCCGGCGATGCCCGCGACTCCGGCCACGCCCAGCAGTACGCCGATCTGCCCGGCGCTCAGATGCGTGACGAAGGTGAGGTAGAGGACCGAGGACGCGGCCCAGAGCCCCGAGCCGGTCCGGTCCACGGCCAGGGCGAGCAGCATGATCCGCGCGTTGCGGCCGCCCGGTGGATTGCGCAGCTGGGCCGACAGGCCCGGCCCGCGCTCTTTTCCTCGCGTTTCGCCTCGCCGCATCACGCGCCCCCCTCGGGCAGGAGATCTTGAACGGGACGAAGACTGCCGCAAGAACACTCTCGACGTCAAGATACTTGATGGCGAGATACCTCTGGCGCACCCCGGCCCCGGAACCCGTCCCGGTGCGCTCCGGAGCCGGGGGCGTCACAGTGGAAGGGAGTACCGGGCGGGGGCTGCCGGAGGAGGTGTCCGGATGGATGTGACCGGCGACAGCGGCGAACGTACGGGCCCGGCACCCTGCTTCGTCGTACAGATCCATCAGGCACGGCGCATGCACTTCGACTTCCGGCTGGAGGTCGACGGCGTACTGAAGTCATGGGCGGTGCCGCGCGGCCCCTCGGAGAATCCGCGCGTGCGGCGGCTGGCTGTTCCCACCGAGGACCATCCGCTGGAGTACCGCACCTTCGAGGGTGTCATCGCGAAGGGCGAGTACGGCGGCGGCACGGTGATCGTCTGGGACCAGGGCACCTACCGCCCGCTCAGCCACGACCGGTGGGGCGCGCCCGTGCCGTTCGAGCAGTCCCTGGAGGACGGGCACGCGACGTTCTGGCTCGACGGGACCAGGCTGCACGGCGAGTTCGCCCTCACCCGCTTCAAGGGCGGCGAGGCCCCGGGCGAGGAGGTGTGGCTGCTGATCAAGGCCAAGGACGGACGGGCCACCCGGGAAAGCCCCGACACACCGGACCCGTATCTCGCACGCTCGGCCCGCACCGGCCGCACCCTGGCCCAGGTCGCGGCCGAGGAGGGAAGCGGCCCCCCGTGACACACTTCCCGCAGCCCATGACTTAGGTTAGCCTCACCTAAATATCGTCGAGGTGAGGAGGGGCAGCTGTGGGTCACGGCTGGGAGGGCGTTGTCCTCAAGCTCATGCGGGGACGGAACTTCACGTTCACCGTGACCGGCGCCGAGCAGGTCACCGAGGGCTTCCGCCGGGTGCACCTCACCGACGGCGGGCTGCTGGCCGCGACCGGCGGCGCGCACCCGACGATGTGGGTCAGGATCTGGTTCGAGCGGGGCGGCAGACCGCATCAGCGCGCCTACACCCTGGTCGACCCCGACCCGGCCGCCGGTACGTTCAGCCTGGAATTCGCCCTGCACGACGGAGCCGCCAGCGACTGGGCGCGCACGGCCGGGCCGGGCGACACGATCGAGGCGACCCTCCAGGGCACCGGCTTCGAGCTGCCCGAGCCACGCCCCGACCGGCTCTTCGTGATCGGCGACCGCGCCTCGCTGCCCGCGATCAACTCCCTGCTGGACGCGGTCCCGGACACCCCGGCCACCATCTGGTTCGAGACGGCGCACGCCTTTGACGAGAAACTGCCGCTCCGGCTGGACCCGGACCACCACACCCTGCACCGGATGCCGCGCCGGGACCGGGGCGCCGGACTGGTCGCCGGGGTCAAGGAGTCGCTGCCCGGCCTGCTGGGGTCCGACGCCTCCGACGCCTACGTCTGGATCGCCTGCGACACGGCGACGACCAGGTCCCTGTCCGCGTACGTACGCAAGGACCTGGCCGTCCCCAAGGAGCGGGTGAACGCGCTGGGTTACTGGCGCGCCGGCTGAACGGCCGAACGGCTGATCAGTTCCGGCCCAGCAGCCCCTCGATCAGGTCGGCGGCCCTCGGGGTGCCGCCCTCGGCCCGCACCTCGGCCCGGAGCAGCGCCGAGCGGCGGGCGACCTCCGGATCGGCGACGAGTTCGGTCAGGGCGGTCCGCAGCGCCTCGCCGGTGGCCTGTTCGGTGTCGATGCGGCGGGCCACGCCCAATTCGACGAGCCGGTCGGCATTGTTGAACTGGTCGGTGGCCTGGGGAACGGCGATCATCGGCACACCGGTGAACAGCCCCTCGCTGCTGCCGCCCATCCCGGCGTGGGTGACGAAGGCGTCGGCCTGTTCCAGGATCGCCAACTGGGGTACCCAGGAGTGCACTTCGACGTTGGCCGGGATCTCGCCGAGCTCCGCCGGGTCCGTGTACTTCCCGATCTGGAGCACCACGTGCCAGCCGGGCAGGTCGCCGTAGGCGGCCAGGCACCGGCGGTAGAACTCCGGCTGCTTCGTGAACGCCGAGCCCAGCGAGACCAGGAGCACCTTCCCGGCGCCTTCGGGTCGCGTCCAGGTCTCCTTGTCCGTCCGCCCGCCGAAGCAGGGGCCGACGAAGGTGACCGTGTCGGTGTCGACCCGGTCCGCGTTCGGCTGCATCGCCTTCGGGATCAGCGCCAGGGACCGCGCGGGCGGTCCGCAGAAAGTGTCCACTTCGAGGGTGGTCGCCCCGCAGTCGGCGAGCCAGCGGGCGAACCTCGCCCGGTAGGCGTCGGCGCCCGGCAGCTGCCACATGGGCGCCGCGACCTCCTCGGCGTAGCCCTCCCAGCCCACGTACGTCGGGGACAGCTGCATGAGGGGACGGCCCTGCGCCTCACCGAGGGCGCGCGCGGCGTAGGCGCCGATGTCGTACAGGTAGAGGTCCGCGGGGTCGTGGTCGTAGGCGGCCCGCAGCTGCGGGAGGGCCTGGACCCCCTCGTCGAGGAAGACGCCCATCACCTCGATGGGGTCTTCGGGCCAGTTGTTGTCGGCGACCGGCAGCACCGAGCCGTAGGGGACGAACTCGGCGCCGGTGGCCTCGATCAGGCCGGCCACCGCCGGGTCGTTGGCGTAGCTCACCCGGTGGCCCCGGGCCACCAGCTCCCGGATGATCTCAAGGCTCGGCAGGACGTGGCTGACGGCGGGGATGCCGATCATCGCGACATGGGCACGGCGACGTGACATGGATGATCACTCGTTTCAGGTCTTCGGCGAAATGGGACACGACGAACCGGTGCGCCGGCCACGGGACGAAACACCGTGGCGCGCACTCGGGTGCGGCGGGGTACTCGCCCCGCCCGTGTGTCAGCCGTAGATCTGATACATGAAGTACATGCCGGGGACCCTAGCCGCCCCCGCGCCCATGCGCACGGGGTTTTCCGCCGGACGGACTCCCCGGCTCAGCGAAGCCCCTGGACCTGTCCGTACTGTCGGCCGATCGCGAGGGCGGCCGATGCGTCGATGAGGGCGAGTTGGCCCGGCCCGGCTCTCCGGGTCCGGGCCTGCTCCACGAAGCGGCCCAGCTCCCCGCGGACGGTGGCCGAGTCGATGCGCTTGATCACGGGCAGCGTGGCCTCGACGATCTGACAGGCGTCATCGAGGCGGCCGGCACCGGCCAGGGCTGTCGCCTGCCGAACGGCCCAGCGGGCCCGGGAGTTGCTGTCCGCCGGGACGGCCGGCCGACGCCGTCGCTCGGCGGCGAACAGGTCGGCGGCCGGCTCGAAGCGACGGAGGCCGAGCAGGCAGGACGCCTCGATGAGCCGGGGGTTGGCGTTCTCGATGCGCGGGCCCCAGTGCGGGGTCGGGTCGCCGATGGCCTCGGCGGCGTGGCTTCTGAACCGCTCCAGTGCCTCCCGGCAGGCCCCCGCGTCACCCCGGCGCGCATGCCCCTGGGCCGCGCGCCCCGCGGCATGCGCGCGGATCACCGGGTTGGCCGCCGGGTGCCCGGCCGCCCGGTCGGCGAATCCGATCGCCGCCTCGGTGTCACCGCGGTGCTGGGCGATGAACGCCTTGCGGACCAGGGCGTACGCGGCCACCGTTTCGTCCCCGCCCTGTGCGCCCCAGCGGACGGCGAGATTCGTCCAGCGCAACGCCTCCGCGGGATTTCCCGCCTCTTGTGCCATCCACCCGGTGTATTCGGCAAACCTTGAGGCCAGCAGCCAGATCTCGGCACGCTGCTCGCCAACGGCGTGCGGACCGGCGTCCGTCAGGATCCGCGTGATCGACTTCATCGAAGCGGTGACGAACCTCGGTCCGGTGGATCTGCCGATGTCCTTCAGCTCCCGCAGGACCCGCTCGTATCCGGCGACCACGGGGCCGGCCTCGACGACACCCTCGGCCCGGGCACCGCGGCGGCCGGACCCGGCCAGCTCGGCGAGTTCCCCGCCGGTGCCGAAGGCCGCGTCGCATGCCGCCGCCACAGCGGGCGTCGGGTTGCGCAACCCGCTCTCCAGATTGCAGATCTGCCCTTCGGACACGTTCGCACGCCGGGCGAACTCGCGCACGCTCCACCCCCGACGTGCCCGGAGTGTGGCCAGGACGACGCCGAAGTCGCCCGGCGGCAGACGCATGCCGGTCGATCCCCCTGCCGGGACCGTCCCTGACGCGCTGTCCGCCGGATCCATACCCGCCAGCGTACGGAGAGTCGCGACCGCTATTCAATCCCCGGCGAATAGCCACCGGGCGCGTACTCCGCCCCTAGGGTGAGCAGGATCCCAGGCGTCAAGGCTTGCCAGACAGGGGGCAATTGTGCCGCGCATCTTCCTCAGCTATCGGAAACCGGACTCCCGGTGGATGCGAAACCGCGTCTACCACGCGCTGTCCGACCGCTTGGGTGCCGACGAGATCTTCAAGTCGGGCCAGTCGATCCCGCCCGGCGCCGATTTCGCCGAGATCCTGCGACGGCAGGCCGCCGAGTGCGAGCTCATGTGCGTACTGATCGGGCCGGGGTGGCTCGACGCACTGGGCGAGGACGGAGTGCGGCTCCTGGACCGGGCTCACGACTGGGTACGCCTGGAGATCGCGACAGCGCTGCGGGCGGGAAACCGCGTCGTCCCGGTCCTTCTGGGTGACGCGACGATGCTGCCCGACGCCTCGGCGCTGCCGGCCGAGATCGCGGAGCTGGCGCATCTACAGTTCCTCCGCGTTCCGGAGACCCATCTGCCGGACGGGCTGGCGCACTTGGGCGGCTCGGTGATCGCTCTCCTGTCCGATGCCGACGCCGCTGTCGAACCCGGGCGCGGCGCGGCGCCGGCCGCCGGTCCGGAGCCGTCGACGACCATGACGGCGCATGTGTCCGGCGGCGGCAGCGCCTACCAGGCGGCCCGTGATCAGACGATCAGGCCGGCGTAGGGGGCGGACGATGGATCATCCCGGAGCAGACGGTGCTCACCGGATCGGGCCGTATGCGCTGCTCGGAAAAGAGAGCACGGCCGGCGGGAGCGAGGTCTTCGCGGCCCGCACGGACGAGGGGCTCCTCGTCACGGTCACGGTCGTGGGGCCCCAACTCGCCGCGGACCCGGGGTTCCGGGACCGGTTCCGAGCCGCCGTCGAACGGGCACGGACACTGTCCGGCGCCTTCCTCGTACCGGTGGTGGATGCCGACGCCGACGCGCCGGTTCCCTGGCTGGCGACCCGGTTCACCCCCGGGCTGCCGCTCCGGCAGGCGGTGGACCGGCACGGCCCGCTGTCCGAACCGGCTCTGCGGGTGCTCGCCGACGGCCTCGCCCGGGCGCTGGCCGTACTCCACGCGGCCGGGACGGTCCACGGCGAGGTGAGCCCGGACTCGGTACTGCTGACCATGGACGGGCCTCGCATCACCGCCCTGGGGATGGCAGGAGCCACCGGCAGTCCGGCACCCTCACCGACGGATGACATGTCCGACCTCGGGTCGACCGTGCTGTTCGCAGCTTCCGGAGGCGAGCCGGACACGGACGCACTCCCCGTGTCGCTGCGCGAGGTGATCGGCGGCTGCCTCTACCCGGAACCGCCGGAGCGTCCCACCGCGGAGCAACTGGTCGCCTACCTGAAACATCAGAACCTGCCTTCCCTGGCAGGCAGTTGGCTGCCGCCGGCGGTGACCGCCGACATGGCGGCCGCGACCGCGGCGGTGGGATCGGTGTCCGCCGGGGGCGACGGCCGGGGCCCGCTTCCGCCGCCCCCGCAGACCGCTGCCGGAACGGGTGTCAGCCGCCGGAAGCTGATCATCGGCCTGGCCGGGGGCGTGGCCGTACTCGGCGGAGCCGCGGCGGCATTCGCCTTCTCCGGCGACTCGTCACCGGCACCCGACGGCCGGGCCGGCGGGCCCGGCTCCACTGCGCGGCCGACCGCTCCGTCAGGCGGGCGATCCACGTCCGCCCCCTCCGCGTCACCGTCCTCGACGGACGGACCGGAACCGGTCGTGCTGGCCGGACCCGACGCCGTCAAGGCATGGTCGGCAGCCGGAAAGCACGCCCCCACCTGCCTGGAAGCGTCCGACAAGGTGGTCATGGTGGTCACGGACACGGCCACGTCCTTCCTGGACGCCGCGACCGGAAAATCCATGTTCCACCCACTGAACACGACCAACGAGTTCGGCACGAACAGCTTCAAGTACCCGACGGCGTACGCGGACGGAGTGTTCTACCTGCTCTGCGACACACCGAGTCAGTCAGGCATGCTGGCGGCGTTCGACGCCACCGACGGGAAGGCGAAGTGGGCGACCAACCTTGCCGACTTCGATTCCGGCGGCGGCAAGCACGTGGTGATGTACCCGAGCAACTATGTGGCGGTCGCGGGGAACACCGTCTATGTGTGCGGGCAGGAGCTTCAGATCGACGGGAAGGTCTCGTCCGAGTCTCCGACCACCGGCTACATCCATGCGTTCAACGCCTCGACCGGCAAGAGACTGTGGCAGGTCAAGGGCACGGACATCAACAACGTGCTCGTGCCGCCCTCCGGTTCTCATCTGCTGGCCACTTCGGCCGTTCCGGCCAAGAAGCCCGGCCGCGTCCAGATGATCGACGCCGGCCGGAAGGGTGCCCGCGGCTGGAAGGTGTCCATCCCGCACACCTCGTACTACTTCACTCCCGGCTGGCCGCTGACGTGCTACGCCGCCGGGCTGTTCCTGTTCGCCGGAGGCAACGGCAACACGCTGTTCGCCGTCGAAGCGGCCACGGGCCGCGAGAAGTGGCATCAGCGCTTCGATGCGAAGAACGGGGACCAGGTCCGGATCGGCACCCCGTTCTCCAGCCCGGACGGCGCGACCGTCTACGTACCGGTCGGCAGCGACCTGGCCGCCCTGGCCACGGCCGACGGCACGATCCAGTGGGTCGCGGTGCTCGACGGGGCCGGCGACACGGGCGGTACCAACCTGTTCAACGCCTCCCTCACGCTGGGCGGCAAGAACGCGCAGTGTTCGGCCGACACCGTCTTCGCCACCGACAGCGCCAAGACGCTGTGGGCCATCGACGCGGCCACCGGCAGGGCCCGGTGGAGATACAGCGACCCCGGGCAGCCGGACGTGGGGTTCCTGTGGACGGTGGGCGGCGACCACGTGTTCATCGCCTCCCACCTGACCATGACCGCGATCGCGGCCCACGGGCGGTAAGGGACAAGGAGAAGACATGGAGACGAGTGTGGAACTCGCCGGCCTGGCATCGGCAGCCGCGGCGCGCCTGATCGATCTGCTGGCGACGGACGGCTGGGGCGCGGTCAAGTCCTCGGTCCTGGCGCTGTGGCGGTCCGCGCACCCGGAGCGCGTCGAGGAGGAACTCACCGATGCGCGCGGTGAGTTGCTCCAGGCGCGGCAGACGGGAGACGGCGAGGAGCTCCAGGGGCTGCTGGTCGCCGAGTGGCAGGCCCGCATCATCCGGCTCATGGCCACGCGGCCGGACGCCGTCGATGAGCTGCGCGCGCTGTTCGGCGGGGAATTGCGCGCCGCCGGAACCCCGGAGCAGCAGATCACGGGCTCGATGACGCTGGAGGCACACGTCTCCGGCGGCGACGCGTTCCTGGCCGGCCGGGACATGAACGTCAACAGGGGCGGACCGGCGTGACGGAACGCAGCACCGGTGCCTCGCCCTCCGACGGACCGCCCCTCTGGCAGCCGAAACGGCAGGAGGCGAGCGCGACCGGCGGCGGCAGCGTCTACCAGGCCGGCCGCGACCTCCACGTTCGCCACGGCGACGAGGGGCGCAGAACCGTGCCCGGCCCCGGCGCCGGCCAAGTGCTGTGCCCGTACCCGGGCCTGGTCCCGTTCGACGCGCAGCACAAGCAGTGGTTCTACGGCCGTGAGCGCATGGTCCACCTCGTGTGCGAGCGGATGGACGCCCGGATGCGTGAGGGCGGCCCCCTGTTGCTGATCGGCCCCTCAGGGGCCGGGAAGTCGTCCCTGCTCGCGGCCGGGGTACTGCCGGCCCTGGACGACGGCCGGCTTCCGGTGGCGGGGTCGAGCACCTGGCCTCGGCTGCTGCTGACCCCGACGGCGTCCCCGGCCCTGGCCCTGGCGGCCGCCGCCGGGCTCGACGCCGAGACCGCCCGGCGCACGGCACCGGCGTGGCGGGCCGATCCCGCACAGTGCCTGGCCGAGCTGCGCGAGATCACCGGAGCCGGCGATCCGGCGCCCGCCGGGGAGCCCCCCTCCCCGGGCCTGGTCGTCGTGGTCGACCAGTTCGAGGAGATCTTCACGGCCTGCGGCGACGAGACCGAACGGCAGTGGCTCATCGACGTGCTCGACCGTCTGGCCCGGCCCGCGGGCGGTGCGGTCGTGGTGCTGGGAGTACGCGCGGACTTCTATGCCGCGTGCACGGCCCATCCGCAGCTCCGGGCGGCGCTCCGGGCCGGACCGGTCCTGCTGGAGCCGATGACGGAGGACGAACTCAAGGAGGCGATCCGCCGCCCGGCCGGCAACGTGGGACTCGATGTCGAAGACGGCCTGGTCGAGGTGCTGCTGACGGACCTGGGCGCGGTCGGCGGACCTGTCGGGACGAGCACCACGGGCCGGCTGCCGCTGCTCGCGCACGCGCTGCGGGCCACCTGGCAGCAGCGCCACGGCCACACGCTCACCGTGGACGGATACCGGGTCACCGGCGGCATCCAGGGCGCCATCGCCACCACGGCGAACAGGCTCTACGACACCCTGCCGCCGCCCGGCCAGGAGGCCGCACGGTGGGTGTTCCTGCGGCTCGTCATCGTGGGACGCGACGCCGACGACAGCCGTCGGCGCGTCCAGTACGACGAGCTGCTGCGCCACGCGCCGGACCGGGACGCGGCCGCGAGAGTCCTGGACGACTTCACCCGGGGCCGGCTGCTGACCCGGGACGAGGAAACGGTGGTGATGACCCATGAGGTGCTCATCCGCGCCTGGCCCCGGCTGCGGAACTGGATCGAGCACGACCGCACCGGGAACCTCGTACGACAGGATCTGGAAGAGGCGGCCACGCTCTGGGAACAGGCCGGCCGGGAGGTTGCCGCGCTGTACCGCGGCAACCGCCTGGAGGCCGCCCTCGCCTGGGCCGAAACGCACGGGTCGGAACTCAGCGGCGCCGCCCGGGCCTTTCTGGCGGCCGCCCGCCACCACCGGCGGCGCGGGCAACGGCTCCGGCGCGGCGCGGTCGCCACCATCACCGCCCTGGCCGTGCTCGCCTCGCTGGCCGCGGTGTTCGCCTTCCGGCGGGAGTCCGACGCCAGGGACGCCGCCGCCGAGGCCCTGCGCTCCCGCGACCAGGCCATCAACGCCGCCGTAACCTCCGCGTCCGTGCAACTGGGCCCGACCGATCCCTCGTTGTCCGCCCAGCTCGCGCTGACCTCCTATCGTATGGACCCGACCCCGGACGCGGCGTCCCGGCTCATCACGACCCAGAACACCCCGCTGGCCACCCGGCTTCCCGGCCCGCGCGGCACGGTGTCCACCGTGGCCTACAGCCCCGACGGGCACATGCTGGCGGCCGGGAACGTGGACCAGAACCTCGTCCGGCTGTGGGACGTCTCGGATCCCGGCCGTCCGGTGGCGCTGGGCCGGCCCGTGCCCGTGGACCGTTCCGTCAATTCGATCCTGTCGCTCGCGTTCAGCCCGGACGGCCAGGTACTGGCCGTCGGCGGCCACACCAGCCACAACGGCGACGCCGGTTCCGGCGGATTCGTCGACCTGTGGAGCCTGACCAGCCCCAGCCACCCGGTCCTGCTCGGCCGGCCGGAGAGTCCCGCCATTCAGGACTGGGACGCCCTGACCTCCGTCGAATCGCTGGCGTTCAGTCCCGACGGCCGCACCCTGGCCGCCGGATGGCGCGCCGGACTCGTCAGCCTGTGGAACGTCACCCACCCCGACGACGTCAAGCCCGCGGGAGCGCCCCTGAACCTCGGCTGCCCCGACGTCTTCTCCCATCGCGTCGCGTTCAGCCCCACCGGGCACACCTTGGCCGCCGCATGCAAGGACGACGCCGGCACGATCAGCCTGTGGGACACCACCGACCCGGCCCACCCCGTCCGCGGCCGTTCCCTGAAGACCGGGCAGCGAGTCACACCCCTGGCGTTCAGCCCCGACGGCCACACCCTGGCCGCCGGATCCACCGACAGCAAGGTCCACCTGTGGAAGGTCGCCGACCCCGGCCACCCCGCCCCCCTGGGCAAGCCGCTGACGGGCCCCGCCCAGCCCGTCATGTCGGTGGCGTTCAGCCCCGACGGTCACACCCTGGCGGCCGGCAGCGCCGACCACACCATCCGCCTGTGGAACGTCACCCACCCCGGGGCCATCGGTCCTCTGGGCCGGCCGCTGACCGGTCCGGGCAACGCGGTCACCGACGTGGTGTTCAGCCCCGACAGCCGCACCCTCGCCGCCGGGAACAGCGACGGCAACGTCGATCTGTGGAGTCTGCCGCCGACCCGGATCATCGGCGCCGGCGGCAATGTGGCATCCGTGGCGTTCAGCCCCGACGGGCGCACCCTGGCCGCAGGAAACCAGAACAAGACCGTCTCGCTGTGGAACACCGCCGACCCCAACAACCCCGCTCCCCGCGGTGATCCGCTCACCGGCGCCGACGACGCGGTCGACGCCGTGGCGTTCAGCCCGGACGGGCGCACCCTGGCCGCAGGCGACAGCGACGGCACCGTCAGGTTGTGGAACACCACCGATCCCAACCATCCCGTTGCCGTCCCCGAGCCCCTCACCGGGGCGGACGGGCTCATCTTCTCCCTGGCGTTCAGCCCCGACGGCAACACCCTGGCCGCGGCCGGCGACGACAAGTTCGGCAGGATCGCCCTGTGGGACGTCAGCGACCCCGCACACCCCGTCTCCCGGGCCGGCATCTCCAATTCACGCACGTCGTCCGTCGAATCCCTGGCGTTCAGCCCCGACGGCACGATGCTGGCGGCCGGCGGCGACGGCAGCAACGGCGAAGTCGGACTGTGGAGTACGACGGACCCGGGGATCCGCATCGGAGAGCCGATCGACCAGCCGTCCACCACCAGCACCTGGGTGGCGTTCAGCCCGGACGGCCGCACGCTCGCCACCGGGAACAGCCGCGGCACCGTCACCCTGTGGAATGCCACCGACCCCAACCACCTCACGCGCCGGGGCAGTCCCCTGACCGTGCCCGGTGGCAGCCTGTGGTCGGTGGCGTTCAGCCCGGACGGGCGCACCCTCGCAGCGGCCGGCCACACCGACAACGGCACCATCAACCTGTGGAACGTCACCGATCCCGACCACCCCACCGCCATCGGCCGGCCGCTGACCGTGGAGACCGGATTCGTCGCCGTTCTGGCGTTCGGCCCGGACGGTCACACCCTGGCCGCCACCACCGACGACGGCGTGGCCACGCTCTGGGACCTCAAGGCCGAGACCGCCATCAGCCGTATCTGCGCCGCGAGCTCCGGCGCCCTGAGCCGTCAGCAATGGAGCCGGTACGTTCCCCAACTGCCGTACGACCCACCATGTGCGACCCCCTAGTCCGGACAGGGTGACAACCACGCGCCGTCCGGCACGGCACCGGGGCGGCGCGTCACATCACGACCGACCCGGCGCTACACGCCGGTGGTGCCGTCGATGCGTTCTCGGAGCAGATCGGCGTGCCCGTTGTGGCGGGCGTACTCCTCGATCATGTGGACGTAGATCCAGCGGAGGTTGACGTCCTGGTCCATGAAACGGCCCGTATCGGCCAGGGCACGGCCGGCGCAGAGCTCGCGGGCGCGGGCAATCTCCGCGTGCCAGGTCGCGAGGGCCTCGCGCAGGGTGGCGCCCTCGGCCAGCTCGAAGCCGCCGTCGGGGCCGTGCGGGTCGGCCCGCGGGTCGTGGATGGGCGGTACCTGCTCCCCGGCGAACACGCGGCGGAACCAGTTCCGCTCCACCTCGGCCATGTGCTGGACGAGGCCGGTCAGAGTGAAGCCGGACGGCGGCACGGAGGCGGTGGCGGCCTGCTCGTCGTCCAGACCCTCACACTTCATGGCGAGTGTCGTGCGATGAAAATCGAGCCAGCTCTCAAGCACGGTGCGCTCGTCGGCGTTCAGGGGCGGCAAAGGACGTTCGATGGTGGACATCGGTCGATTATCACCAGCGGCCGCAGTCGTCGACAGGCAGGGCCCCAAGGCCGGACAGGGTCCCCTAGTCCTCCACGACCAGCGCCGGGGTCTCCTTGGTCAGTACCTCGCCGCGGAAGAACGCCGGGCTGCGGCGCTGCATGACCAGCATCAGCACCACGCCGAGCAGCAGCAGCCCGACGCCGATCACGAACACCGAGCCGACCCCGAAGACCGAGGAGCCGGAGCCGTAGACCGGATCCCACATGTCGTAGAGGGTCTTGCCGAAGACCGCGGTGAGCAGGATGCCGCCGACGCCCGGGAACAGGCCCTTGAAGACCAGGTCGCGGAAGGAGCGGGTCAGGTCGGCGCGGAAGAACCAGGCGCAGGCGAACGCCGTCAGCGCGTAGTAGAAGCAGATCATGAGGCCGAGCGCGTAGATCGTGTCCACCAGGACGTGCTCGCTGACCAGGGTCATCACCGTGTAGAAGACGCCGGTCGCGACGCCCGCGGTGACCGTGGCCCGGCCCGGGGTCCGGAACCGCGGGTGGACCCGGGAGTACGAGGCGGGCAGGGCCTCGTACGTGGACATCGCGAGCACCGTGCGGGCCACCGGGATGAAGGTGGTCTGAAGGCTCGCGGCGGCCGAGGCGAGCACCGCGACGAAGAGCAGGATGCCGAGGCCGGGGCCCATGACCGGGCCGGCGAGCGCGGCGAAGACGTTGTCGGAGGTGCCGGGGTTGGCGAGGCCGAGCCCGGTGGTGCCGGAGCCGACGGCCATCTGGGCGGCGACACCGGTCGCCAGGTAGGAGCCGACGAGCACGACCATCGCGATGAGAGCGGCCCGGCCGGGGGTTTTCGCGCTGCCGGTGGTCTCCTCGTTGGCGGTCAGACAGGCGTCCCAGCCCCAGAACATGAAGATCGACAGCGACAGACCGGCGGTGAACGCGGCGAACGACTGCACGGCGAACGGGTTCAGCCAGGACCAGGAGAAGTCCAGCGACGAGGCGAACTCCCCGCTCCGCGACTTCTGCACGGCCATCGCCACGAACAGCGCGAGGACCACCAGCTGGAGGCCCACCAGCGCGTACTGGATGCCCTTGGTGGCCGTCATCCCCCGGTAGCTGATCGCCGTGGCGACCGCGATCAGGGCGAGGCAGGTGAGGATGTGGACGGGTTTGTTGTCGTCCAGGGCGGCGATCGAGTCGTTGCCGGTGATCTCACCGGCCAGCAGCCAGAAGTACGAGGTGGCGACGCCGGCCAGGTTCGACAGGACGATGATCGTCGCGATGACCAGGCCCCAGCCGCACATCCAGCCGATGCGCGGACCGAATGCCTTGACCGTCCAGGTGAACGAGGTGCCGCAGTCCGGCATGGCCTTGTTGAGCTCGCGGTACGCGAAGGCGACGAGCAGCATCGGCAGGAAGCCGGCCAGGAAGACGGCGGGCATCTGCACGCCGACCTCTCCCGCCGTGGAGCCGAGGGTGGAGGTGAGGCAGTAGACCGGGGCGACGGTGGAGATGCCGATGACGGCGCTGCCCATCAGGCCGACGGAGTTCCCGCCGAGGCCCTTGCCACGTACGCCGCCGTCGGCCGGGGCGGTGCCCCTCACCGTGTCTCCGGCCTGCGGCCGCACGTCCAGCTGAGTCATGAAAAGGACGATAAACGCTGCGATTTCCACATCCGGAAGGCGAGACTCCACCGTCTCATCCTTGAATTCCAGGCAACAATACGGAAACAGGGGCGTTAATTGAAGGCCGACTGCGACTATTGCCTTCCGATACGAGGTCGAGCCTCGGTCGCAGCAGCGTACGGGAATCGCAGCACTGCCCGTTTTGGGGGCATTCAAATTTTCCCGTGGGTGTCCGCCCAGCGGACACCCACGGTCGCCTGCCGGTTCAGCCGGGCCAGACGATCGACTGGAGTTCGCTGTACGCGTGCAGGGCGTACGAGCCGACATCGCGCCCGACACCGCTCTTCTTGAACCCGCCGAACGGGGCCTCCATGTTCCGCCCGACGGTGTTCACACCGACCCCGCCGGCCCGCAGCCGCCGGGCCGCCCTGAAGGCACGGGCCACGTCCGAGGACCAGACGTAGTCGATCAGCCCGTAGTCGCTGTCGTTGGCGAGCGCGATGCCCTCCTCCTCGTCGTCGAAGGGGACGACCACGACGACCGGACCGAAGATCTCCTCGCGGACGACACGCATCTCGTTGGTGCAGTCGGCGAGCAGGGTCGGGGCGACATAGAAACCGCGCTCCGGCCCGGCCGGGCGTTCGCCGCCGGTGACCACCCTCGCCCCCTCCTTCCGGCCCAGCTCGATGTACGACTCGACGCGGTCGCGGTGGGCGGCCGAGATAACCGGGCCGACCACCGTGCCCCTGGCCGCCGGGTCACCCACCTTCAGAAGACCGGCGTAGGCGGCGAGCCTCTCGATCAGCGCGTCATGGACATCGCGCTGGACCAGGACCCGGGTCGGGGCCGTACAGATCTGACCGCTGTAGAAGGAGAACGTGGTGCCGATGCCCGCCGTCGCGGAGTCGAGGTCCGCGTCGTCGAGGACGAGGGCGGCGCCCTTCCCGCCCAGCTCCATCAGCTGCCGCTTCATCCCACGCCCGCACACCTCCGCGATCCGCTGCCCGACCCCCGTGGAGCCGGTGAAGCTGACCATGTCGACGTCCGGTGAGTCGACGGCGGCCTCGCCCGCCTCCGGGCCCGACCCGGTGACGACATTGACGACGCCCGGCGGAACGCCCGCCGCTTCGAGCGCCTCGGCCATCCGGTAGACGGAGAGCGGGTCCTGCGGGGCGGGCTTCACGACGACCGTGTTCCCCATGGCCAGCGCGGGCGCCACCTTGCCGGCCGGGTTGGCCCAGGGGTTGTTGTACGAGGTGATGCAGGTGACGACACCGACCGGCCTGCGGGCGGCCAGCGCCCCGAAGACCCCCGCCCGCCCCATCGGCCCGGCCTCGTTGATCTGCGGCGTGATCGCCTCCTCGACCGGCTCCAGGGCGCCCCTGGCGTACCGGCGGAAGCGGGAGGCGCCCACGGCGACCTGCATGCCCCGGGCCGTCCCCGTGGTGGCGCCGCTCTCCGCACGGGCGAGCGCGGCGTTGCCGTCGAGGTCGCGCAGCATCAGACCGGCCGCCCGGTCCAGGATCTCGGCCCGCTCCTCGGGGCGGGTCCGGGACCATGTGGCGAAGGCCTCCCGGGCCGCGGCCGCCGCCGCGTACACCTGCTCGCGGCTCGCCTCCGGGGCACGGCCGACCACCTCCTCGGTGGCCGGGTCGATCACGTCGAAGTGGCCGTGGTCGGGTTCGGTCCACCGGCCGCCGATCAGCAGTTTCCGGTCTCCGTTCATACGGTGCTCACCGTCCGGGTGTCGCGGCCGGAACGGAGCACCGTGCCGGGGACCGCGCCGGTCACCTTGTCGTCGCGCAGCGTCTCCACCCCGTTGACCCGGACCGAGACGATGCCGATGGCCCTGGAGTCGAGCCGGGGGCTGTCGCCGGGCAGGTCGTGGACGAGGGTGGCGGGCCCGGCGTCGATGCGTTCCGGGTCGAAGAGGACGAGGTCGGCGTGGAAGCCCTCCTCGATCCGGCCCCGCTCGCGGAGGCCGAAGAGCCGGGCGGGGTCGTCGGTGAGCATCTTCACCGCCCGCTCCAGGGTGACGAGCCTGCGTCCGCGCAGGCAGTCCCCGATGAACCGGGTGGTGTACGGGGCACCGCACATCCGGTCCAGGTGCGCGCCGGCGTCGGAGCCGCCGAGCATGACGTCCTCGTGCTCCCAGGTCTCGCGGCGCAGCGCCCAGGAGCCGGGGTCGTTGTCGGTGGGCATCGGCCACAGCACCGTGCGCAGCTCGTCGGCGGCGCAGATCTCGATCAGGCAGTGGAAGGGGTCCAGGCCGCGCTCGGCGGCGATGTCGCGCACGACACAGCCGGTCAGTCCTTCGTTGGCCGCGCTGTAGGTGTCGCCGATGACGTACCGGCCGAAGTCGGCGAGGCGGCGGAAGACGCCGGCCTCCTTGCTGTCGGCGCGGCGGAGCAGCTCGGCGCGGGTGGCGGCGTCGCGGAGCCGTTCGATGCGCTCGAGGACGGGGAGGGCGAGGATGTCGCCCCAGCCGGGTATGAGGTTGAGGGCGCAGAAAGTGCCGAGCGACATGTTCATCGGGGTGAGGATCGGCATGGTCAGCGCGACGATCCGGCCACCGGCCCGGCGGGCCCGTTCGCTGGGCACGAGCTGGCGCGGTACGCGTTCGGGGACGGCGGCGTCGATGGTCAGGACGTTCCAGTTCAGCGGGCGTCCGGCGGTGGCGGTCATGTCGACGAGCAGCTCGATCTCCTCGTCGGCGAACTGGTCGAGACAGCCGGCCACGATCGCTTCGAGCTGGGTGCCCTCGTGCTCGCCGACGGCCCGGGAGAGGGCCAGCAGCTCCTCCGGCAGCGCGTGCCGGGAGGCGACGGGCTGCCCGTCGCCGTCGGAATGGGTGGCGGACTGGGTGGTGGACAGCCCCCAGGCCCCGGCGTCCATCGCGTCGTGGAACAACGCGAGCATGGCGTCGAGCTGCTCGGGGGTGGGCTGTCCGCCGATCGCGTCGGCGCCCATGACATGCCTGCGCAGGGCGCAGTGCCCGACCATGAACCCCGCGTTGACGGCGATCCGCCCTTCGAGGGCGTCGAGGTACTCGCGGAAGCTGGACCACGTCCAGTCCACGCCCTCCTCCAGCGCCTTGAGGGCCATGCCCTCCACCCGCGACATCATGCGGCGGGTGTAGTCGGCGTCCTCCGGGCGGCCGGGGTGCAGCGGGGCGAGCGTGAACCCGCAGTTGCCCCCGGCGACGGTGGTGACCCCGTGGTTCATGGACGGGGTGGCGTACGGGTCCCAGAAGAGCTGGGCGTCGTAGTGGGTGTGCGGGTCGACGAACCCGGGCGCGAGGACCAGACCGGTGGCGTCCTCGGTGGTGACGGCCTCCTCGGTGAGCGTGCCCGGTTCGGCGACGACGGCGATGCGGCCGTCGCGGATGCCGAGGTCGGCGGGGAACGAGGGCCCGCCGGTGCCGTCCACGACGGTCGCTCCGCGGATGAGGTGGTCGAGCATGACGGGGTCCCTTCTGTGGTGGGTGGATGTGCAGCCGGGGTGCGCACGGCCGCGGTACGCACCCCGGCCCCACGGAGCGGCGGTCCGGGAAGACGCCGCTGGTCCGACCGGGGCGGAGTCAAGCCCCTTCTACGCCGCGTCGCGGAACCGGGAGGTCCGGTGCACCGGGTCCGTGTCGATCTTCGGAATCACGTGCTCACCGATCAGCCGGATCGAGTTCAGCGTGTCCTGACGGCTCACCCCGATCGGCAGCCCGAAGCTCAGCTGGTCCGCCCCCGCCTGCTCCCACCGCTTGCACTGCGCCAGCACCTCGTCCGGGTCGCCGCAGATCATCAGCTCCTCGGCGATCAGCAGCTCGATGATCTCCTCGGTGTACTCCGGGAGCAGCTCGGGCCACTCCGGGATGCCGTCGGGCCGGGGGAAGGTGTCGTGGTAGCGGAAGAGCAGCGACTGGAGGTAGTTCAGCCCGCCGCCCACCGCGATCTCGACGGCCTTGGCGTGCGTCTCGGCGCAGATGGCCGTGGAGGTGACCATGACGTTGTCGTTGACGAAGTCCCCGACGGGTTCGGCGTCCTTGACGGCGGTCTTGTAGGACTCGACGACCCACTCCATGTCGGAGACCTTCTGCACGCTGAAGCCCAGCACGCCGAGCCCCTTCTTCCCCGCCATCGCGTACGAGGACGGCGAGCCGGCCGCGTACCACATCGCCGGGTGCGACTTCCCGTACGGCTTGGGCAGGATCTTGCGCGGCGGCAGCGACCAGTGCTTGCCCTGGAAGCCGACGTACTCGTCCTGGAGCCACATCTTGGGGAACTCGGCGATGGTCTCCTCCCAGAGTTCCTTGGTGTGGTTCATGTCGGTGATGCCCGGCATGAACCCGAGGATCTCGTGGCTGCCGGCCCCGCGCCCCGAGCCGAACTCGAAGCGCCCCTCCGACAGGTGGTCGAGCATGGCGACCTTCTCGGCCACCTTCACCGGGTGGTTGACCGGGGCCAGCGGGTTGAAGATGCCGGACCCGAGGTGGATGCGGTCGGTGGCGTGCGCCAGGTATCCCAGGTACACGTCGTTGGCCGAGATGTGCGAGTACTCCTCCAGGAAGTGGTGCTCGGAGGCCCAGGCGTACTTGAAGCCGGACTTGTCCGCCTGGATGACGTACTCGGTCTCCTCGATCAGCGCCTTGTGCTCCGCCTCGGGGTCGACCTTGGCCCGTGCGGCGGGCACATACCCCTGTACAAAGAGCCCGAATTCCAAGGGGGTTCACCGTCCTCAATCGTTTCTGACGCTCCGTCAGATCTTGATGCGTCCGACTGTTCCACCGGCATCGTTACCCGTCAATAGCTGACGCATCGTCAGCTAAGGTCAGAACAGGCTGACGCCCGCCAGCCATCCCCCGTCGATGACGAACGGCTGTCCGGTGATGTACGAGGAGTCCTCCGAGGTCAGGAAGAGCGCCAGCGCCGCCACCTCTTCCGGCTGCCCGATCCGCCCCAGCGGCACCAGCTTCCGGTACAGCTCGGCCACCGCGGCCCTGGACTCCTCCGGGTCCGCGGCCGGGTCCAGCGCCGCCGGGTTGGTCATCGCGGTGTCCACGGCGCCGGGGCAGACGGCGTTGACCCGTATCCCCTTCCCGGCCAGCTCCACCGCCGCCACCCGGGTCAGGCCGAGCACCGCGTGCTTGGTGGCGGCGTAGGCGCCCACGAACGCCATGCCGGTCAGCCCGGTGTACGAGGCGGTGTTGACGATGGTCCCGCCGCCCGCGGCCCCGATCTCGGGCGCGACGTTCTTGATCCCGAGGAACGCGCCCACCTGATTGACCTGCACCACCTGCTGGAACTCCTCCAGTGGCGTGCTCACCAGTTCGTTGAACCGGAGGATCCCCGCGTTGTTGACCAGCCCGTCGATCGTCCCGAAGGCGTCCTTCGCGGCGGCCACCGCGCTCTGCCAGTCCTCCTCCCGGCTCACGTCCAGATGGACGAAGCGGGCGGCGTCCTTCCCCAGCTCGCCCCGCAGCTCCTCGGCCAGCGCCTCGCCCTGCTCGTCGAGCACATCGGCGATCACCACCCGCGCGCCCTCCGCGGCGAAGAGCCGCGCCTCCTGTTCGCCCTGCCCGCGCGCCGCGCCGCTGATGAGTACGGTCCGCCCGTCCAGCTTGCCCATGGCCTGACTCCTACCTGTCGAGAGGGGATGCGACTGCCTGTCGCGATGGAGAGCGACTACCTGTCGAGATGGGGTGCGACCTCGGCGGCGAACGACGCCATCTGGTCGGTCAGTTCGCTACGGCTCCGGCTGCGGAACCGCACCTGGATCTGGTGGACGCCCATGGCCCCGTACGCGCGCAGCGACTCGGCGAGGGCCTCCGGCTTTCCGGTCAGGGTGCGCCGCCCGACGGACCAGTCCGGCTCACCGACGTACAGCGGCTCGGTGATCGCGCCGATGACGATGGGCTCCTCGACCCCGGCCGCCTCCCGCAGCTCCTTCAGCCGGGCGATCTGCGCGGGCAGCTTCTCCCGCGGATCGCCCTGCGGCAGCCAGCCGTCACCCCGTACGGCGGCCCGCCGCACCGCGGCCGGCGAGGAGCCGCCCACCCAGACCGGCACCCGCTCCTGGGCCGGACGCGGCAGCTGCCCGAGCCCGGAGAAGGAGAACCGCTCCCCCGCGAACTCCGGGTACTCCTGGGGGCCGAGCGCCGCCTTCAGCGCGTCGATGGTCTCGTCGAGCACCCCGCCCCGCCCGTCGAAGTCCGCCCCGAGCGCCTCGAACTCCTCCGCCACGTGCCCGGCGCCGACCCCGAGGATCAGCCGGCCGCCGCTGAGGTGGTCGAGGGTGGCGTACTGCTTGGCGGTGACCAGCGGATGCCGCAGCCCGACCACCGCGACATGGCTCATCAGCAGCACCCGCTCGGTGATCCCGGCCAGGTGGGCGAGGGTGGCGACCGGGTCGTACCAGACGGTGCCCATGACCCCGGCGAGCCGCCGCGGGATCGCGACATGGTCACAGCTCGCCAGGTAGGCGAAGCCGGTGCGGTCGGCGGTCCGGGCGATCTCGGCGAGATCGGCCGGACCGGCCGCCGCCTCCCACCCCTCGGCATAGATGGTGCTCTGCGACTGGATAGGCAGCTGCATCCCGTACGACAGCGGCCCGGCGGTCGATATCGGCACCGAACGGCCTCCTCCCCGAAGGAATCTGACACACCGTCACTTGACGGGCGCGGGGGCCATCGTGATGCCTGCCGCCTCATCAGGCAAGGGGCGAGGAAGGAGGGGTTACGGGGGCCGGGGACCCGCCGTCGGCGTCCCGGAACAGGAACTCGCCCTCGATCACCACCCGGGTCGGTGCCTTGCTCCCGTCGTAGAAGTTCACGCCGTCGCACTCCCCGGTCCGGCGCGGCCGCAGGAGCCCGCCGTCACGCGAGAGCAGCGTGATCCGGTTGCCCCGCAGCGGCTCGTGCTCGAAGTGGTGGAGCAGCGACATGGCCGAGTCCTCGCCCTCGGCCACTCCCGGCATCAGGAACGCACGCCCGGCCAAGTCGGTCTGTCGGTCGATGTCCGCCCCGTCCGATGTCGTGGCGACGCCCACCTCGGCGGACGGGGCCGTGCCCGCGTCCGCCGTGCCCTCGCAGCGCCGCGCGGCGACCGGGTCCGCCCGGACCTCATCGGCCACCTCCCGGGCCCGGCCTCGCACGGCGCACCCGGCGCGGTTTCCGGAGCGCGGCCTCCGGAGCGGGGGGTCAGGGCCGGGGCGCGGCGGGTGCGGCCTGCGGATCAGTGCCCGACGGCCCGGTGGCCGTGCCGCCGGGCCGTTTCGCCGGCCTCACTGTCGGCGTCGCCCTCGTCGTCGTCCCCGCCGGTCGCCGCGCTCTCGGGGGTCGGCCCAATCCCCGGAGCCGCCCCGCCCTCTTCCTCCTCGCCCTCGCTCTCGTCCGGCGCGGCCTGGACGCCCACGCCCTGCGAAGCCGACACATTCTGGTCGATGGCGCCCCCGCCGCCGTCGTGGTCGCTGCCCGCCGTGCCCTTGCTCAGGGGGCCCAGCACATTGAGCGTCCGGTCCACCTCCAGCCAGGAGTCGGCGTTGGAGTTGTCGATGGTGATCAGGGACGGACCGTGGTGCGTCTCCATACCGCCGTCGGGGGCGTCGGCCCAGGCCGCCCCGGCGGCCAACTGGCCCTGGCAGAGCGCCCCGAGGGCGATCGCCAGGACCACACGCGTCTTCGGCGAGGTGAATCCCATGTCCCTGCTCTTCCTTCCTGCCTGTGGTGCACATGACACTGGAGCCCCGACGGTGCGCGGTGACACACTGTCGGAGCCCGGCATCCGGAGGTTCGGTGACCGGCCGGGCCGACCGCACCCGGCTCGACGTCCGGTTCAGACGGTCACGGACTCACCGGCGGAGTGGTGCCTGCTGATGTTCTTCTCCAGCAACTCCGTCGAGCGCTGCACCCCGATGCCCTCGGAGGCCACGAACTCGGGAAGCCGCCCGTCGGAGCGCTTGAGGTCGGTCAGCGCGCTGTCGATGGCCGCGTGGGCGGCGAAGAGGCAGGGGGTGCTGTAGATGGCCACCTGGCAATCCAGGTCGGTCAGTTCGGAGAGCGAGAGCCTGGGCGACTTGCCGCCCGCGATCTGGTTGAAGAGCAGCGGCTTGTCGCCGACCACCTTCCGGATCCGCTTGATCCACTCGACGCTGCGCACCCCGTCCACCAGGACGACATCGGCGTCCGTCTCGGCCAGCGCCTCCGCGCGGCGCAGGATGTCGGACTCCTCCGTGGCGTCCGTGCGGGCCACGACCACCAGGTCCCGCCTGCTCTCCAGTACGAGGTTGAGCTTCTCCAGGTACTCGTCCAGCGGCAGCACCTGCTTGCCGTCCGCATGGCCGCACCTGCGCGGGCGCTTCTGGTCCTCCAGGATGACGCCGGAGGCGCCGATCCGCTCCAGTCGCTGCACCACGTGGCAGGCCACCTCGGGGTCGACGTACCCGTCGTCGATGTCCACCAGCAGGTGGTGGGAGGGGAAGGCCAGCCGCAGCCGCTCCACGAAGGCCACCATGTCCGGCCAGGCGATGAAGCCGATGTCGGGCAGCCCGTAGTGGGAGGCGGCGAAGCCGAAGCCGGACACGAAGAATCCGTCGTAGTGGCGGGCCACGACGGAGGCCGAGTACATGTCGTAAATACCGATGAGCGGAGTCGTCCCCGGGGACCGGACTTCGTCCCTCAGTGCAGTTCCGTAACTCACAGCGTCTCTCCTTGACCAATGGATGAACGGGTGTTGAGCGATGTCGTCCCGGGCGCCGCGGGCTCCGTCGACGTCGGGCCCTGGATCCACTGATGCCGCGGGTGCGGGAACACCGTGCGCGGACTCGCCCACCGAAAGAGGCAGCAGCAGCAGCAGCGTTCCGTCCACACGGGACGCAAGAAACTGCTCTCTTGCGAAGACTCGTATATCTATACAGCCATGACCGTGTCTTTGCTTCGGCACGCGCCGCTTTTTACCTTGCGTGCGAGGCTTCTCGGGTGTACGCCGGGGGCTTGTTGCAGGCGCGCGGGATCCGGTGGGCGCCTCCTTTCGGATCATCCGAAACAACAACCCGGGAAAGCGCTGAATGCCCTGCGTATGCGCCGTGTTGACGTTCTACGGACCGCCGGAGCGGCAGCGCCGAAGGGCGCCGTCCGGCATTTTCGCCGGACCGCTTGAGCAGTAACGTTCCGCTCCGCGGGGGAACGCCGACGACAGATCTGCCAGTCGAACCGTTCGAGCAGGGATTGCACATAGTCTTCCAGCCGCCTCGTGATCGCCTCGGGCTCCGGCCGCCCGTCTCGACGAACACAAAACGAAGCTGCCACAGCAGAAGACCTTCTCTGCTGTGGCAGCAATCGAGGGCTGCCCCGAACTCTGAGCGGGTTCCTTTCCGTCCCCCTCAGAACCTGTCAGATCACGGAGTGGCGGGAATGCAGACCGCGTACGACTGAACGGTCTGCGGGGTGGCGCCACTGTTGTAGGCGGAGACGTGCCAGCTGTTGGTCGTGGTGTCCGGAGCGCTCGCGGTCCAGTGGATGTCGTCGTTCTGCAGCTGGTTCACGGCGCCTCCCCCGGTCACCACGGTGCCGGCAGGGCAGGTAGCCGTGATGTCCTGGATGCTGCCCCCGGCGGGGATGAGCGTGGCGGTGCTGGTAGCAGTCTGGGACGGGCCGACAGGCCCGGTCGCACCGGTAGCACCCGTCGGACCAGTCGGGCCGGTGGCCCCCGTAGCCCCATCAACACCGTTGGCACCAGCCGCACCAGTGGCACCCGTCGGACCCGCGGGGCCCGTCTCGCCATCGGCACCAGCCGCACCGGTGGCACCCTGCAGACCGGTGGCGCCCGTCGGACCCGTCGGACCCGTCGCACCATCAACGCCATCGACACCAGCCGGACCCGTGGCACCCTGCAGACCAGTAGCGCCAGTCGGACCCGTCGGACCCGTCGCACCATCAACGCCATCGACACCAGCCGGACCCGTGGCACCCTGCAGACCAGTCGCACCCGTCGGACCCGTCACACCCGTCGCGCCCGTAGCACCCTGCAGACCGGTGGCGCCCGTCGGACCCGTCGGACCCGTCGCACCATCAACGCCATCGACACCAGCCGGACCCGTGGCACCCTGCAGACCAGTAGCGCCAGTCGGACCCGTCGGACCCGTCGCACCATCAACGCCATCGACACCAGCCGGACCCGTGGCACCCTGCAGACCAGTCGCACCCGTCGGACCCGTCACACCCGTCGCGCCCGTAGCACCCTGCAGACCGGTGGCGCCCGTCGGACCCGTCGGACCCGTCGCACCATCAACACCGTCGACACCAGCCGGACCCGTGGCACCCTGCAGACCAGTCGCACCCGTCGGACCCGTCGGACCCGTCGGACCCGTCGGACCCGTCGCACCATCAACGCCATCGACACCAGCCGGACCCGTGGCACCCGTGGCACCCGTGGCACCCGTCGCACCCGTCGCACCCGTCGCACCGTGCAGACCCGTCGCACCCGTCGGACCGGTGGGACCCGTCGCACCCGTGGGGCCAGTCGGACCAGTGGGACCCGTCGGACCGGTGGGGCCCGTTCCCGGGTAGTCGTCACAGAACGGCACGGCGGTTTGTGTCGAGATGTAACGGGCGCTCATCCAGCCACTGCCGTTGGACAGCAGGTACCAGAGGTTGTTGCCACCGACGTTCTGACCAACCACCTGGCAGGCGATGGATACATGGCCGCCGGATGGCACGCTGCCGACGATCGCCGACTGGGTGGTGGGACCGCTGCGGATGTTCTGTGAGGTGTTGGAGATGACCGTCCCGGACACGCTTGCCAGCACCCGGCCGGCCATCACTCGGTTGGCCGCCTGCGTACCCGTGGGGTTCGGCGCCGCGTGAGCGATGTTCATGGGGCAGAGCGCCAGAGTCATACCCAGCGACATGGCGCCCAGAGTCGAGCGAGACAGAATGTCCCAACTTCTCGATTTGTACATCAGGGTTCCTTACCGATTCTGCGTGGATTGGAGCCGTGAATTTGACATACGCGGCGATTGGTTGGCATATGCGCCACGCTCGAATCTACCGTCCGAGTACAGACAACACCCCTTGCGGGTGAGGCGGACACAGCCATCTGTCCCTGTTTTCAGTCTAATTGACCCTATTGGTCATTTCGGCCGGGCCGTCTGTGCGCCTCCGAGGATTCTGCGTCGCGACGCGGTCACCTGTTTCCGGCGCATCGGCATCACTCTCCTCCGGTGGCCGCAACAGCCAGGCTCGTACGCCGCACCGATCCGCGTGGGGCGTTCGTCCATAAACACATGATTGGTAGATCCAAGTGAAAAATCTGATCGACCGCCCTACCGAAAAGCAGCCGGCCACCCCGCCCGGCAAGCCGTCGATCTGTCTGTGCATGATCGTCAAGGACGAGGCGAAGGTCATCGAGCGATGCCTGAACTCCGTACGCGACCTGGTGGATACCTGGGTCATCTCCGACACCGGCTCCCGTGACGGCACCCAGGAGCTGATCCGCGCCACGCTCAAGGGGATTCCGGGGGAACTCCACGAGGATTCCTGGACCAACTTCGGCCACAACCGCACCTTGAATATCCAGCGCGCACGCGGAAAGGCCGACTATCTCCTCCTCATCGACGCCGACATGGCCGTCCGGCGAGAGGAAGAACTGTCCGCTCTTTCCGAACTGAGGGCCGATTCCTACATGCTGCGCCATCTGGGTGCCCTCGAATACCGCATCCCCCGGCTGGTGAAGGGCGACGTCCCGTGGCGGTACGAGGGCGCGACCCACGAATACCTGGCCACCGACCAGCAGCACACCGTCGCCGATCTCCAGGTTCTCAGCATCGAGCACTTCGCCGACGGCGGCTCACGCGGGGACAAGTTCACCCGGGACGTCCGTCTGCTGCGCGAGGACCTCAAGCGCGATCCGAACAATCCCCGCACCGTCTTCTACCTCGCGCAGACCCTCCGCGACATGGGTGAAACCCAGGACTCGATCGCGGCGTACGAACGCCGGTCCGGCATGGGCGGATGGGACGAGGAGGTGTACTACGCCCTGCTCCAAGTGGGGGTGCTCAAGGCCGACAGTGGCGACTGGCCCGGCGCCCTGGACGCTCTCACCCATGCGTGGGAAAGCCGGCCGCAGCGGTTGGAGGCCTGCTACGAGCTGGTCTCCCGGCTGAGGAGGAAGGGGCGCTATCAAGCCGCCCATGCCTTCGCCTTCGCCGGCCTCAACCGCCCCGCGCCCCAGGACTGGCTGTTCGTGGAACCCTGGGTCTACAGCTGGGGCCTGCTCTTCGAGCACTCCATCACCTCCTACTGGACCGGTGACGCGCACGCATCGCTGGCTTCCTGCGATCGCCTCCTCGCCCTGCCCGACCTCCCGGCCGGCTACCGTGAACAGACCATCAACAACCGCAGATTCGCGGCCGATCGCGTCGCAGCGGGAACCGGCCGGTCCGTACCTGCCGCCTTTGCCCGCCCGCGGACCGCGTGACGGGCGCGCGGGACAGCCGAGGAGATCCGGCCGCGACACGGAACGGGCCGCCTCGGCGACACGGTGCCGCGGCCGGCGTCGCTCACTTCCGGTACAGCGCCTCGATCTCCGCCTCGAAGTCCCGCGCGACCGCGTCCCGCTTCAGCTTCAGCGAGGGCGTCAGATGGCCGCTCTCCTCGGTGAAGTCCACGGGCAGGACGGCGAATTTACGGATCGACTCCGCGCGGGAGACCAGTCGGTTGGCCTCGTCGACCGCGCGTTGCAGTGCCGTGCGCAGTTCCTCGTCGTCGACGAGTTCCCGCATCGGCACGTTCTGCTTCTTCTTCATCTGCCGCCAGTGGGCGAGCCCGTCCGGCTCCAGGGTGATCAGGGCGGTGATGAAGGAGCGGTTGTCGCCGACCACCATGCACTGGCTGACCAGGGGGTGGGCGCGCAGCCAGTCCTCCAGGGGCGCCGGGGTGACGTTCTTGCCGCCGGAGGTGATGATGATGTCCTTCTTACGGCCGGTGATCGTGAGGTAGCCGTCCTCGTCGAGCGCACCCAGGTCCCCGGTGGCGAACCAGCCGCCCTCCTGCACGGGTACCGGCCGGCCCCGTTCGGCGTCCCAGTAGCCCTGGCACACCTGGCCGCCGCCGAGCAGCACCTCGCCGTCGTCCGCGATCCGCACGGCGGTGCCGGGCAGCGGCCAGCCGACGGTGCCCAGGCGCGGCTTGAGCGGCGGGGTGACGGTGGCGGCGGCGGTGGTCTCGGTGAGGCCGTAGCCCTCGAAGATCTCGATGCCCGCGCCCGCGTAGAACGCCGCGAGCCGGTGGCCCAGCGGGGAGCCGCCGCAGATCGCGTACCGGACATGGCCGCCGAGCGCGGCCCGGATCCGGCGGTAGACCAGCGGGTCGTACAGCGCGCGGGCGGCCCGCAGGCCCAGCCCCGGACCGGGGCCGGTGCCGTGTTCGGCGGCCTCGACGGCCTCCCCGTACCGCTGGGCGATCCGCGCGGCGCGGTCGAAGGACGAGGCGCGGCCCATCTTCTCGGCGGTGGCGCGGCCGGTGTTGTAGACCTTCTCCAGCACGTACGGGATGGCCAGCAGGAACGTCGGCTCGAACCCCGCCAGATCGGCGAGCAGGTCCTCGGTCCGGATCGACGGGGCGTGGCCGAGGCGGACCCGGGCGCGCAGGCAGCCGATCGCGACCATCCGCCCGAAGACATGGGAGAGCGGGAGGAAGAGCAGGGTGGAGGCGGGTTCCCTGCTGACCGATTTGAAGACCGGGTGGAGCAGCTCGATCGCGTTGTCGACCTCGGCGAAGAAGTTTCCGTGGCTGAGCACACAGCCCTTGGGGCGGCCGGTGGTGCCGGAGGTGTAGATGAGGGTGGCGGGGCTCTCCGGTTCCAGCGTGGCGCGGCGGGCGGCGACGGTGTCGTCGGGGACGTCCCGGCCGAGGGTCTTCAGCCGGCCGAGCGCGCCCGTGTCGAGCTGCCACAGATGGGCGAGATCGCCGAGCTGTTTGCGTTCCTGGCTGATCAGCCGGCTCTGATCCGCGGCCTCGACGGCGCACGCGACGGCGCCGGAGTCCTGGAGTATCCAGCGAGCCTGGAAGGCGGAGGAGGTCGGGTAGATGGGGACGGTGACGAGCCCGGCGGCCCAGGCCGCGAAGTCGAGCAGGGTCCACTCGTAGGTGGTACGGGCCATGATCGCGATCCGGTCGCCGGCACCGAGGCCCTCCGCGATGAGCCCCTTGGCGACGGCGAGCACCTCGGCGGCGAAGTCCGCCGCGCTCACGTCCCGCCAGCCGCCGTCCGGCTGCTTGCGGCTGAGCACGGCGTCGGCGGGGGCCTCGCGGGCGTTGTCGAACGGGATCTCGGCGAGCGAGCCGCGGCGGACGGGCGGCGCGGCGGGCGGTACGGAGACCTGTCGCACCGAGCCGTCGGCGGCCCTGACTTTCGTCGGCTCGACGAGTACGGGGACGGGGACGGCGGGGGCGGAGGCGGAGGCGGTGGGTGGCGTGGACACGTGCGGCTCCTCAACGTGGGGTCGGGTGATCTCGCCGGGTCCGTCCGGCGGCCGGTGCGTGTGAGGCGTCAGAGGCGTGGCGGACGCCAGAGGCGTGAGGGGTGTGAGGGGTGCGATGGGTGTCAGAGATGTCAGGGGTGGCAGGGGCGTCAGGGGCGTCAGGGGCGTCAGGGGCGTTCGAGGATGGCTGTGACGCCCTGGCCGCCCGCCGCGCAGATCGAGATCAGGCCCCGGGACGGGCCGTCGCGCTCCGCCAGGAGCTTGGCGAGGGTGGCGACGATCCGGGCTCCGGTGGCGGCGAACGGATGGCCGGTGGCGAGCGAGGATCCGGCGGCATTGAGCCGGTCCCGGCCGACCGGGGCCAGGCCCTGCTTCTCCCAGGCCGCGAGGGTGGCCAGCACCTGGGAGGCGAAGGCCTCGTGGATCTCGAACAGGTCGAAGTCCTCGATGCCGATCCCCGCGCGCTCCAGCATGCGCGGCACGGCGTACGCCGGGGCCATCAGGAGCCCGTCGTCGCCGTTCACGTAGTCCACGGCGGCCGTCTCGTACAGGGAGAGGTAGGCGAGCGGCTCCAGGTCGTGCGCGCGGGCCCACTCCTCGCTCGCCAGCAGTACGGTCGCGGCGCCGTCGGTGAGCGGGGTGGAGTTGCCCGCGGTCATCGTCGCGTCGGGGTGGTCGGTGCCGAACACCGGCTTGAGCGTGGCGAGTTTCGCCGTCGTGGAGCCGGGGCGGAGGTTCTGGTCACGGGTCAGGCCCTGGAACGGGACCACTAGGTCGTCCAGGAAGCCGCGCTCGTACGCGGCCGCGAGCCGCTGATGGCTGGTGGCCGCGAGGCGGTCCTGGTCCTCGCGGGTGATGCCCCACCGGCGGGCGGTGACCGCCGCGTGCTCGCCCATCGAGAGGCCGGTGCGGGGTTCCGCGTTGCGCGGCATGTCCGGGACCAGGTGCCGGGGACGTACGCCCGCGAGCGCCTTGATCCTGGCCCCCGCCGACTTCGCCCGCCGGGCGTCGAGCAGCACCCTGCGCAGCTCGTCGTTGACGCCCAGGGGCGCGTCGCTCGTGGTGTCGGTACCGCCCGCGATCGCCGAGTCGACCGCCCCGAGCATGATCTTGTTCGCGGCGGCGACGACGGCCTGGAGCCCGGTGCCGCACGCCTGCTGGATGTCGTACGCGGGGGTGCTCGGGTCGAGCGCCGAGCCGAGCACGGTCTCCCGGGCCAGGTTGAAGTCGCGGCTGTGCTTGAGCACGGCGCCCGCGACGAACTCGCCGACCCGCTCCCCCTGGAGCCCGAACCGCTCGACCAGGCCGCCCAGCGCGGCGGTGAGCAGCTGCTGGTTGGAGGAGTGCGCGTACGGGCCATCGGAGCGCGCGAACGGAACGCGGCTGCCGCCGATGACCGCGACCCTGCGGGGCTGCGGAAGTTCGAGGGGGATCATCTCGACCAGCTCCTGACTCTTGAGTAACCTTACTCCGGAGTAAATCTACGACCGAGCAGGGAGTCTGGACAATGGCCGACCGCTATCTGCACTTCACCGGCACAGCACCCGGCCGATTTCTGACCCGGCGGCTCGGGCTCCCGCAGCCCGCCCCGCTGCGCCGCTGGTCAGCGAAGACCCCGACGCTGGACGGCCCGCTGCTGCACCTCACCACCGGGGACTCCACGGCCACCGGAGAACTCGGCGCGCTCCTCGCCGCCACCGGTCCAGAAGTCACCGCGCGCGCCGAACGCCCCGCCGGGATCGTGCTGGACGCGACGGCCGTCGACACCCCCGGCAAGCTGGCCGGGGTCCACGCGGCGCTGCACCCGGTGGTCCGTTCCCTCGCCCCGGGCGGGCGCGTCGTGGTGCTGGGGGTGCGCCCGTCGGCCGACGACCACCATCAGGCCGCCGCCCAGCAGGCGTTGGAAGGGTTCGTACGCTCGCTGGGCAAGGAGATCGGCAGGGGCGCCACCGTACAACTGCTCCGCATCGCGCCGGAAGCCGTCGGCGCGGCCGAATCCACCCTGCGTTTCCTGCTCTCGCCCCGCTCCGCGTACATCAGCGGCCAGGTGATCGAGCTGACCGCCGCCGTACCGGGCCCGGTCGCCGACTGGACGGCCCCGCTCGCCGGGCGCACCGCCCTGGTCACCGGAGCGGCGCGCGGCATCGGCGCCTCGGTCGCCTCCGTGCTGGCCCGCGACGGTGCCCGGGTGATCTGCCTCGACGTCCCTCGGACCGGGGACGAGCTGACCCGGACCGCCGACGCGCTCGGCGCCACCGCGCTGCCGCTGGACATCACCGCGGACGACGCCGCCGAACGGATCGCCGCCGCAGCCCCCGACGGCCTCGATGTCCTCGTCCACAACGCGGGCATCACCCGCGACCGCCGCCTCGCCAACATGCCGGCCGAACGCTGGGCCTCGGTCGTCGACGTGAACCTCGACAGCGTGCTGCGCACCACCGACGCCCTGCTGAAGGCGGGCACCGTCAACCGCGGCGGCCGGATCGTCGCCACCGCGTCCATCGCCGGCATCGCGGGCAACAACGGCCAGACGAACTACGCGGCGAGCAAGGCGGGCATCATCGGGCTGGTCCGCTCGCTGGCCCCGCGCGCCGCCGCCGACCACGACGTCACGGTCAACGCGGTGGCCCCCGGCTTCATCGAGACGAAGATGACCGCGGCCGTTCCCCTCCTCATCCGGGAGGCGGGCCGCCGGATGAACTCCCTCGCCCAGGGCGGCCTCCCGGTCGACGTCGCCGAGACCACCGCCTGGTTCGCCCAGCCCGCCTCGACGGCCGTCAACGGCCAGGTCGTACGGGTCTGCGGCCAGAGCCTGCTGGGGGCGTGACACCGTGCCGAATCTGAACGTGTCACCTGCACGGGCAACTGTCACGTCCCCACGCAAGAGGCCCGACCTCCCCGAGGATGTGAACCCATGCCGAATCTGAACGTGTCACTTGCACGGGCAGCTGTCACGTCCCCGTTCAAGAGGGCCGGCCGCCCGGGGGCCGCCCTGCCCGCCGACCGGGCCGTGCTCCCGGCCGCGCCGATCGCCGCCGCGCCGCTCGCCTCGTACCGCCGGGTCTGCGGCTTCGCCGAGCCGGACACCCTGCCGCTCACCTACCCACACGTGCTGGGCTTCCCGCTCGCCATGCGGCTGATGACCGCCCGGAGGTTCCCGCTCCCGGTCGTCGGCCTCGTCCACACCTGGATCGAGATCAACCGGCACCGCCCCCTGCGGCCTGCGGACCTGCTCGAACTCACGGCGTACGCAGATGAGTTGGCGCCCCACCGGCGCGGCACCGAAGTCACGATGGTCACCGAGGCGCGGCTGGCGGGCGAGCTGGTCTGGGAGTCCCGCAGCGGCTACCTCTCCCGGCACCCGACGGTCACGACCACCCCTGCGGCCCCGGCCACCACCGCACGGGACACCACCGCCACCGCCGTACGGAACACCACCGACGCCACGCAGGACGCCACCACCGCACGCGACACCACCGCCACCGCGACGGGCACCGCCCCCGCCACAAGGGACACGACCCCACTCGCGGAGCTTCCCGCCCTCGCCCAGTGGCAGTTGCCCGGCGATCTTGGCCGGCGGTACGGCGCCGCTTCGGGCGACCGGAACCCCATCCACCTGTATCCGCTCACCGCCCGGCTCTTCGGCTTCCCCCGGGCCATCGCCCACGGCATGTGGACCGTCGCCCGCTGCCTGGCCGAGACACCGGACCCGCACGAAGTCCACGGCGTACGGGCCGACTTCAGGGCCCCCATCCTGCTGCCCGCCACCGTCACCTACGCGGCGGACGCCACCGGCTTCCAGCTGCGTTCCACCGGCCGCCTCCACCTCACCGGCCGGATCCTCCACGCGCCGGGCCCGGCGGCTGCCAGGGACGGCCGTTCATGAGGTTCTCCAGCCCCGCCCAGGAGAAGTTCATCAGGGTGGCCGCGGCCTCCTTCGCCGAGACACCCGGGGTCTCGTTCGCCCACCCGGCGAGCGACTCCGCGGCCCCCACGAGCGCCTGCGCGAGCCCCGACACATCGCGGTCGGGAAGCGCCGGGTCGTGGTGCGCCTCGCGCGCCGCGGCCCCGATCAGCTCCGTCACGAAAGCAACGATCTCGTCCCGCATCGCCGTCACCTCGTCGGCGAACGGCTCCCCGTGCGTACGCGCCTGGCGGTGCAGCACCGCCCAGCCGTCCGGGTGCTCCGCCGTGTGCGTGAAGAACGCCCGCAGCCCGGACCACAGCTGCCGGTCGGCCGGCAGCCCCGGCTCCGCCCCCGCCCGCACCGCCTCGACCAGCGCTTTCGCCTCCCGCCTGATGCAGGCGGTGAAGAGCTCTTCCTTGGAGTTGAGATACAGATACACCAGCGGCTTGGACACCCCCGCCAGCTCGGCGATCTCGTCCATCGAGGCGGCCCGGTAGCCGCGCTGCCCGAAGGTCTGCACGGCGGCGTCCATCATCTGCTGCTCGCGCACGGCCCGCGGCATCCGTTTGCTCTTCACAGCACCCACGTCGATTTCCTCCCACCCCCGTGTGCCACTCCCCGGTAAGGGTACGGCGCGGGCCTGCGTCCCCGCCCCCGTCCCGTCGTACGGCACAGCGGCGCCCCCGGCCCTGCCGTGAGGCGGACCGGGGGCGCTGCCGCGTGCCGTGCGTGCGCGGTTACGCGGCGACCGCCACCTTCTGCGGCTCGCTCGCGCGCACCTCGTCGCCGTCGACCGGGGAGGACGTGGCCGAGTTGTACGCGTCGTGGTCGAGGATCTTCTCGCGGGCCGCGACGATCACCGGGACCAGCGCCTGGCCCGCCACGTTGGTGGCCGTGCGCATCATGTCCAGGATCGGGTCGATGGCCATGAGCAGGCCGACGCCCTCCAGCGGGAGGCCCAGCGTCGACAGGGTGAGGGTCAGCATGACCGTCGCGCCGGTGAGACCGGCGGTGGCCGCCGAGCCGATCACCGAGACGAACGCGATCAGGACGTAGTCACCGACACCCAGCTGGACGTCGAAGATCTGCGCGATGAAGATCGCCGCCAGCGCCGGGTAGATCGCGGCGCAGCCGTCCATCTTGGTGGTGGCGCCGAACGGGACGGAGAAGGAGGCGTACTCCTTCGGGACACCGAGACGCTCGGTGACCTTCTGGGTGACCGGCATGGTGCCGACCGAGGAGCGGGAGACGAAGGCCAGCTGGATCGCCGGCCAGGCGCCCTTGAAGAACTGCACCGGGCTGAGCTTGGCGACGGTGACGAGCAGCAGCGGGTACACGCCGAACAGCACCAGGGCGCAGCCGATGTAGACGTCGGCGGTGAACGTCGCGTACTTGCCGATCAGGTCCCAGCCGTAGTCGGCGATCGCGTAGCCGATGAGGCCGACGGTGCCGATGGGGGCGAGGCGGATGACCCACCACAGGGCCTTCTGGAGGAGCTCCAGGACGGACTCGCTGAGGGTGAGGATCGGCTGGGCCTTCTCGCCGAGCTGGAGCGCGGCGATACCGGCGACGGCGGCCATGAAGACGATCTGGAGCACGTTCAGCTCGGTGAACGGGGTGATCACGTTGTCCGGGATGATGCCGGTCAGGAAGTCGAGCCAGGAGCCCGCGTGCTCCGGCAGTTTGCCGTCCTTCGGCGTGAGGCCCGTTCCGGAGCCCGGGTTGGTGATCAGGCCGATCGCGAGGCCGATGGCGACCGCGATCAGCGAGGTGATCATGAACCAGAGCAGGGTGCGGGTGGCCAGCCGGGCGGCGTTGTTGACCTTGCGCAGGTTGGTGATCGACACCAGGATCGCGAAGAAGACGAGGGGCGCGACGGCCAGCTTCAGCAGCTGGACGAAGATGTGGCCGACCTTGTCGAGCGTGGTGTAGAGCCAGCCGATGTCGTACGTACGCGTGATCCAGCCGAGTACGACACCGAGGACGAGACCGGCGACTATCTGGGCCCAGAACGGGACCTTGGGTATACGGAAACCGGAGCCGGACGGACTGCCGGCAGCGGTGGACGCGGGCTTCGCGGACACGGACACACTCCAGATGTGACGCATCGGGGCGCACGGGGACGGCTGTGCGGGGGACGGGGGGTGCGGCGCCCGCGTCAGGGGCGGCGCCGCTGCATGGTGCCGGTTCAGACGTTGCGGCAACAGACCGCGGACATACAGCGGCAGAGATCGACATGCAGGCGCTCCACGAGCGGGACGCTCGCGGTGGATCGATGGCGCACTACTGTCTTCATGCCGAACACGTTAACACTTGAACTTTGAGAGCCTCAAAGCTCTTCTTTGACCCCGACCGCCCGCCACCGGCGCCGTCACTGCGCCCCGAACCTCTGCGGGAACGACAAAACCCCAGTACAGGAGCGAACGCTCCGGTGCTGGGGTTTCGAACGGAAACCATGCGGATGTGAGGAAGCTTACGCGGCCCCTACAGAACCCTCATGCCACCGCCACCGCGGTCAGAGGGCGACGTGGTCCTCGCGGGTCCGGTTCGCCTCAAGGCGCCCCTTGGCGCGGTCGACCGTGGACACGATCTGCTCGGACATCTCGTCGCGCTGCTTGCGCAGCAGCACGTAGCTGAGCGGCGCGGACAGGACGAGGGCGAGCAGAATCACCCAGACGAGATTCGAGCCGTTCGTCCCGGAGGGCAGCAGGCCGAATTGCACGGCCACGGCGGCGACGGCGAAGCAGCCGACGAAGATACTGAGGCGCATCGCGGTGTACCGGATTGTCGCGCTCGGCTTGGCAGCGGACACAGTTGGCCTCTCTCTCAACGTATGACGGTCCTTCGATCCTGCCCGACCAGTGAAGCATGCCCCGGAATCGATCAGTTCGCAGGGCTCCACCAAAGGGGTGCGCGGCCCTTCAGAGCCCGAGCGGCAGCAGCATGATGATGTCGTCGCGGTCGTCCCCGTCGGCCACCCGGATCGCGTCCGGCACCCGCCCGACCTCCTTGTATCCACAGGAGGCGTAGAACCGGTCGACACCGGTGCCGCCGCGGCAGGTGAGCCGGACGGCCTCGATCCCGTCCGTCCCGCGGGCCGCCCGCTCCGCGGCGTCCATCAGATCGCGCCCGTAGCCCTTGCCCTGATGACGCGGGTGGACCATCACCGTGTAGAGCCAGAGCCAGTGGCGCATCAGCCGGTGGGTGTTGAGGGCGAGGAAGACCGTGGCGGCGACGGCACCGTCCTCGTCGCGGCCGATCAGCAGACGGGTGCACCCCTCGGCCATGGCCCCCAGATGCTTGTCCAGCTCGGGCCGGATGTCGTCGGCCGTGACCGGCGGTACGAAGCCGACCGCGCCGCCCGCGTTGGAGACATCGGTCCACAGCTCGGTGATGCCGTCCCGCAGCGCGCCGTCGACCTCGGGATCCAGCTCGAATGTAAGTGCCATAAGCGCAGACTAACCATTACAGGTCCCTCGCTCAAACCATGTCCAGAACGCGAGAAAGCCCCGGCCGGCGGCCGGGGCTCCCGTACATCTGGACTGCTGGAGGCTCGCGGGTCAGACGCGCATCGGCTGCGGCGACTCGCGTCGCCCGGCGTCCGGTCCCGGGTACTCGCGGATGATTTCGTACCGGGTGTTGCGCTCGACGGGGCGGAAGCCCGCGTCGCGGATCAGGTCCAGCAGGTCCTCGCGGCCGAGCTTGTTCGGCGTGCCGTAGTTGTCCGCGTCGTGCGTGATCTTGTACTCGACGACCGAGCCGTCCATGTCGTCCGCACCGTGCTGCAGCGCGAGCTGGGCGGTCTGCACCCCGTGCATCACCCAGAAGACCTTGACGTGCGGAACGTTGTCGAAGAGCAGCCGGGAGACCGCGAAGGTCTTCAGCGCCTCGGCGCCGGTCGCCATCGTCGTGCGCGCCTGGAGCTTGTTGCGGACCTTGCCGTCCTTCATGTCCACGAAGTCGTGCTGGTAGCGCAGCGGGATGAAGACCTGGAAGCCGCCGGTCTCGTCCTGGAGCTCACGCAGCCGCAGCACGTGGTCGACGCGGTGCCGGGGCTCCTCGATGTGCCCGTACAGCATGGTCGCCGGGGTCTTGAGCCCCTTCTCGTGCGCCAGACGGTGGATCCGCGACCAGTCCTCCCAGTGGGTGGCGTGGTCCACGATGTGCTGACGGACCTCCCAGTCGAAGATCTCCGCACCGCCGCCGGTCAGCGACTCCAGGCCGGCCTCGATCAGCTCGTCCAGGATCTCGGAGGCGGAGAGCCCGGAGATGGTCTCGAAGTGGTGGATCTCGGTGGCGGTGAACGCCTTGAGGGAGACCTGCGGCAGGGCTTCCTTCAGCGCGCTCAGCGAGCGCGGGTAGTAACGCCACGGCAGGGTGGGGTGCAGCCCGTTGACGATGTGCAGCTCGGTGAGGCTCTCGCCCTCCATCGCCTTCGCGAGGCGGACGGCCTCCTCGATGCGCATGGTGTACGCGTCCTTCTCGCCCGGCTTGCGCTGGAAGGAGCAGTACGCACACGACGCGGTGCACACGTTCGTCATGTTGAGGTGCCGGTTGACGTTGAAGTGCACGACGTCGCCGTTCAGCTGCGTCCGCACCTCGTGGGCGAGACCGCCGAGCCAGGCCAGGTCGTCCGACTCGTAGAGGGCGATGCCGTCCTCACGGGTCAGCCGCTCTCCTGCGCGGACCTTCTCCTCCAGCTCGCGCTTGAGCCCGACGTCCATGCGGCTGCCTCCCAGTTGTCGAAGTGCTGTGCGTTTCCCGGACGGTTGATACCGGGTGAAACCCCCGGTCCCCCGGGGGCTCCACCACGTTACGCCTACGACTCCTCGGGAAGTTCCCCGACCCGGTTCTCCCACTTGGTGGAGAGCACGATCGTCGTCCGGGTGCGCGAGACGCCCCGCGTGCCGCTGAGCCGGCGGATGGTCTTCTCCAGACCGTCCACGTCACCGACGCGCACCTTGAGCATGTACGAGTCGTCGCCCGCGATGAACCAGGCGTCCTCGATCTCCGCGAGGTCCTTCAGCCGGCGCGCCACGTCCTCGTGGTCGGCCGCGTCGGAGAGCGAGATGCCGATCAGGGCCGTGACCCCGAGCCCGAGGGAGGCGGCGTCGACGGTGGCGCGGTAGCCGGTGATGACACCGGCGGTTTCCAGCCGGTTGATGCGGTCGGTGACGCTGGGCCCGGAGAGCCCGACGAGCCGTCCCAGCTCGGCGTACGAGGCCCTGCCGTTCTCTCTGAGGGCCTGGATGAGCTGCCTGTCCACCGCGTCCATGTGACTGAAACCTTCCATTGTTCAGCAGTATCGCGAGTCTATGTGTAGAATCTAAGGCATGCAGGCTCCACCGCCTGCAAATCTTTCAGAACATCCAAAAAATGCTTTCGAATCTTCAGGAGTGAAAACACCGTGTACACGATCGAGATGGCCTACGCCCGGATGCGCGAGCTGCAGGACCTGGCCAACCGCTCGCGTGCCCACCAGCCCGCCGCCGCGCACCGGGTCGACCGGACCCGTAAGCCGCGTGCCATGAAGAAGCGCTGACCAAAGACTCAGCCACGGGAGTCGCGGGAGCCGCCACCGAGCTCTCCCTCCCACCGGCGGTACAGGTCGTGCGGCACACCTGCCGCGTCCAGTACCCGCCCGGCGACGAAGTCCACCAGATCCTGGATGTGCGTCGCCCCCGCGTAGAACGCCGGAGAGGCGGGCAGCACCACGGCGCCCGCCTCGTCCAGGCTCACCAGATGCTTCAGCGTCTGACCGTTCAGCGGAGTCTCCCGCACCGCGACAACCAGCTTCCGCCGCTCCTTGAGTGTCACGCTCGCGGCCCGCTGGAGCAGATCCTTCGAGAGCCCGAGCGCCACTCCGGCCACACAGGCCGTCGAGGCCGGGACGATCAGCATCCCCTTCGCCGGGTACGAACCCGAGGACGGTCCCGCCGCGAGATCACCGGCCGCCCAGTGCCGTACGTCCTCGACGTCCACGTCGAAGGTGTGCGGCTTCCCGTCCGCCCCGCGCGCCAGCCAGCCGCGCAGATCCTCCCGCCAGTGCGCGTCACGGAACGCGATCCCGGTCTCGTCCAGCAGGGTCAGCCGCGAGGCCCGGCTCACCACCAGATCGACACTCTCCCCCGCGGCCAGCAGACCACGCAGCACGGCGGCGGCGAATGGGGTGCCCGAAGCGCCTGAAACCCCGACAATCCAAGGCTGTCGCTGGTGCTGACTTACTGAAGTCCCGGAATCCACATACCCGAGCCTATCCGGCGGCACGAAACCGGAACCGAGTAAGGTGCCCCGGTCGTTCCAGGGTCGGGAGCAGGGGCGACAGGGAACATCAGGGGACACCAGGGGGCACGATGGCCGTGATGCCGGACCGGTCCGCACCGGCGTGGGGTGCGGGCGGGCGCGCGAGGACCGCGGCCAAGCTGATGCTGGGCTGGGTGGCCTTCCTCTGGCTGCTGGAAATCGTCGACGTCTCGACCGGTCACTCGCTGGACGGCTTCGGGATCGAGCCCCGTCGGGCCGCCGAGCTGCTGGACGTCGTGCCCGCGTCCTTCATCCACTTCGGCTTCGGCCATGTCGCCTCCAACAGCGTGCCGCTGCTGGTCTTCGGGTTCCTCGCCGCGCTCAGCGGCGTCCGCAGATTCGCCGCCGTGGCCGCGATGATCATCGTGGTCGACGGGCTCGGCGTCTGGCTGGTCTCGCCGAGCGGCTCCAACACGGCGGGCGCGTCCGGGCTGGTCTTCGGCCTGTTCGGCTATCTGCTCGTCCGGGGCTTCGTGGACCGCAGGATGCTCGACATCGGCGCCGGACTGCTGATCGGCGCGATATGGGGCTCGTCGATCCTGGTGGGAATCTCCCCCGCCAACACCTCGGTCAGCTGGCAGGGGCACCTCTTCGGGCTGGCGGCGGGTGTGGCGGCGGCGTTCGTCTTCCGCCGCCCCGCGCGCGGCCCGAGCACGGTGACGTCCGCCCGGCCGCTCATACCGTAGAGCGCGGACGGAGCCCGTGTGTCCGGCTCAGCCCTCGCCCTGGCCGGCGCTGCCCATCGGGCCGACCTTGACCGGGGAGCCGGAGCCGTCCGTGGCGGGCAGCGTGGCGGCGCCCGGCCAGTCGAGGGTGACCGACTTCGTCTCGTCCGGCGGGGTCACCACCAGCCCCGTGACACGGACACCGGAACCACCCGACTCGTTCATCGGGTAGCTGATGCCGAAGTACACCGACTTCCCGTCCTTGAGAGTCATCGGGGTCGACTTCTCACCCGTACGCTCCGCCGACAGCGACCCCGCGCTCGTCTTCAGGTCGACACCCGCGTACCCGGACAGCAGACAGTCCCGGCCCCCGCCGTTCTTCAGCTCCACCGCCACGGTCCCCTCGGTGTCACCACCGACCGTGCTGTCCGACGCCGTGATCTCCAGCTCGTCGGTGCGGCACTTGCCGACCTTGCCGTTCTCGTTGGAACCGGTCCCGGCGGCCGTGCCCTGCCCACCCGACCCCTTCCCGTCGGAGTCCTTCCCACCGCCCTGGTCCGCACCACCCGAACCCGAACCACCGCTCGCGGAAGCCGCACCGGACGCGGACGACGGCGGAGCGGTCTGTCCCAGGTCGTCCTCGCCGTTCTGACAGGCCGTGAGCGAGAGACCTGCGGCGACGGCCAGGGCTGCGAAGGTGATCTTGCGTACGCGCATCATTGCTTCCTCAGGATCGGTGGGCGGTGACGGCCACTCAGTACAGATACGTACGAACGGGCGTTCCTGATCACCAAGAGGCACCCGGCCGGGCAGCGCGTTCCGCCCGGCCATCCCCTAGTACATCCCTAAGACATCGCTGTTACACACACCGCCGGACACGCCCGGACCGGCTCAGACCGTCAGGCCCCGCACCAGCAGATCCAGCAGCGCACAGGCGAAGAGCGCGATCCCGATGAACCCGTTGACCGAGAAGAACGCCCGGTTCAGCCGGGACAGATCGTGCGGCCGCACCACCTGGTGCTCGTACACGAACGCGACGGCGACGATCGCCATGCCGATCCAGTAGAAGAGCCCGGCCTCGGTGGCCAGCCCGAACCAGACCAGCAGCCCGGTCGTCACCGCGTGGCAGACCCGGGCGCCCCACAGCGCGGCCGGAATGCCGAACCGGGCCGGCACCGAGCGCACCCCGTGCGCCCGGTCCGCCTGGACGTCCTGGCAGCCGAAGATCAGGTCGAAGCCACCGATCCAGATCCCGACCGCGAGGCCGAGGATCACCGCCTCCCACGACCAGCTGCCGGTCACCGCCAGCCAGGCGCCGATCGGCCCTATGGCCTGCGCGAGACCGAGGATGGCGTGCGGGTAGTGGGTGAACCGCTTGCCGTACGGATAGACCACCATCGGCACGACGGCGACCGGCGCGAGCGCCAGGCAGAGCGGGTTCAGCAGCGCGGCCGCGCCGAGGAAGACGACGACGGCGACGAGCGCCCCCGTCCACGCCGACTTCACCGAGACCGCCCCGGTGACCAGCTCCCGGCTCGCGGTGCGCGGGTTCCGGGCGTCGATCTCCCGGTCGATGATCCGGTTGCAGGCCATCGCGAAGGTCCGCAGCCCCACCATCGCGACGGTGACGAGCAGCAGCGTGACCCAGTCGATGGCCCCGTCCGCCCGGAACATCGCGGTCAGGGCGGCGATGTACGCGAAGGGCAGCGCGAAGACCGAGTGCTCGATCATCACGAGCCGCAGGAACGCCTTGACCTTGCCGGTCGGGTGTACGGGCCCTGAGCCCAGTGCTGCTTCGGCGGCGCTCACAGTCCGTATTCCTTCCACCGGCGGTCGACCTTCGCCGCCGTCCCGGGGTCGGACTCGACCATCTCCGGCCAGCCCCCGTCCCGGGTGTAGCCCTCCTCGGGCCACTTCCTCGTCGCGTCGATACCCGCCTTGCCGCCCCAGAACTGCTGGTAGGAGGCGTGGTCGAGATGGTCGACCGGCCCCTCGGCGACGGTCAGGTCCCGCGCGTAGTCCGTGTTGCCGAGCGCCCGCCAGGCCACCTCGTGCAGATCGTGGACATCGCAGTCGGAGTCCACGACCACGATCAGCTTGGTCAGCGACATCATGTGCGCGCCCCAGACGGCGCTCATCACCTTCTGGGCGTGCTTCGGGTACTTCTTGTCGATCGAGACGATCGCACAGTTGTGGAAGCCGCCCGCCTCGGGCAGGTGGTAGTCCACGATGTCCGGCACGATGATCTTGAGGAGCGGCAGGAAGAACCGCTCGGTGGCCCGCCCCAGCGGCCCGTCCTCGGTCGGCGGCCGGCCCACCACGATCGACTGGAGCAGCGGACGCTTCCGCATGGTCACGCAGTCGATGGTCAGCGCGGGGAACGGTTCCTGCGGCGTGTAGAAGCCGGTGTGGTCGCCGAACGGCCCCTCGGGAAGCATCTCCCCGGGCTCCAGCCAGCCCTCGATGACAACCTCGGCCTGGGCCGGGACCTGGAGCGGCACGGTCTTGCAGTCGACCATCTCGATCCGCTTGCCCTGGATGAACCCGGCGAAGAGGTACTCGTCGATGTCCCCCGGCAGCGGCGCGGTGGAGGCGTACGTCACCGCCGGCGGCGCGCCGAAGGCGATGGCGACCGGCAGCCGCTCGCCCCGTTTGGCGGCGACCTGGTAGTGGTTGCGGCTGTCCTTGTGGATCTGCCAGTGCATCCCGATGGTGCGGCGGTCGTGGCGCTGGAGCCGGTACAGCCCCAGGTTCCGTACGCCGGTCTCCGGGTGCTTGGTGTGGGTGAGCCCCAGATTGAAGAAGGAGCCGCCGTCCTCGGGCCAGGTGAAGAGCGCGGGCAGCCGGTCCAGGTCCACGTCGTCGCCGGTGAGCACGACCTCCTGCACCGGGGCGCTCTCCTGCTTCACCTTCTTCGGCGGCACGTGCACCATCGAGCCGAGCTTCCCGAAGGCCTCCCGCACCCCGACGAAGCCGTGCGGCAGCTCCGGCTTGAGCAGCCCGCCGATCTTGTCGCTGATATCGGCGTAGGACTTCAGCCCGAGCGCCTTGAGCAGCCGCTTGTCGGTCCCGAAGACGTTCATGGCCAGGGGCATCGAGGACCCCTTGACGTTCTCGAAGAGCAGCGCGGGGCCGCCCGCCTTGTTCACCCGGTCGACGATCTCGCCGACCTCCAGGTAGGGGTCGACCTCGGCCTTGATGCGCTTGAGCTCGCCCTCGCGCTCCAGGGCCCGGAGGAGGGAACGAAGATCGTCGTAAGCCATGCCGTCCAGTTTGTCATCACCGTCGCCGATCACCCCGAGGGCCCCACCCCGGCCGGTCCTCGGCCCGGTCGTTCCCGCGTCCCGCGGCCGGTTCACCCCGCTCGCCGTGATATGTCACAGCCACCGGATACTCTGGGCCCCAACCGGGGCGGGACAAGCCCCGCCAACTCTCCGCAGGGGGACCTTTCCATCATGTTCCGGGCCCTGATCTATCTCCTGCCTCTGGCGCTGACGATCTACGCGTTCATCGACTGCCTGAACACCCCCGAGGACGAGGCCAAGCACCTGCCGAAGATCGCCTGGGTCTTCATCATCCTGTTGTTCTGGATCGTCGGCCCGATCGTCTGGCTGGCCGCGGGCAAGATGCGCCAGGCGCCCGCCGGCGGCCGTACGCCGTCCGAATGGCACCGCAACCACCGCTCGCAGTGGGTGGCACCGGACGACAATCCGGAGTTCCTGAACGCGCTGAAGGACGAGAACAAGAAGGACGAGTCGCTCCTCAAGGACTGGGAAGCCGATCTGCGCCGCCGCGAGGACGAGCTGAAGCGCCGCGAGAACGGCGACAGCCCGAGCCCCTCCGGCGAGTAGCTCCCGGACCACGTACGTAATGAACGACGCGACCATGCTCGCCACCGCCCTCGCCGAGGCCCGCACGGGCCGCGCCGAGGGCGGCGTTCCCATTGGCGCCGCCCTCTACGGAGCGGACGGGGCGCTGCTCGGCCGTGGCCGCAATCGCCGCGTCCAGGACGGCGATCCGTCGCTGCACGCCGAGACCGCCGCGTTCCGCGCCGCCGGGCGGCAGCGCTCGTACCGGGGTACGACGATGGTGACGACGCTCTCCCCGTGCTGGTACTGCAGCGGGCTCGTGCGGCAGTTCGGGATCTCGCGGGTGGTGATCGGCGAGGCGCGCACGTTCAGCGGTGGGCACGACTGGCTGGCCCGGCACGGGGTGGAGATCGTGCTGCTCGACGACGCCGAATGCGTCGCGCTGATGCGGGAGTTCGTGCGCGACCACCCCGACCTCTGGAACGAGGACATCGGCGCCGGCTGATCCTTGGCCGCACCCTCCCCCGGAACGTTCGAAAATCCCCTCCACTCCCCAACACCCGGGCGATATCCTCGTGTTGATGGTGTGACAGATCGGATGGAGCGTCGACGCTGGGGGTGCTGTGGAGAGAGAGCTGTACGGACGCGAGGCGATCTTCGACGACGACGGACTCGCCGCGCGCCTGACCGGCCTCACTCCGTACGGCTCCGCCCGGGCCACCTACGAGCACCACGACGATCCGCCGGTCGCCGTGCTGACCGGCGGCCGCGGCATGGGCAAGACGGCCGTCCTCAAGCAACTGCGCCACCTCTACCGGGAGATCACCCCGGTCGCCCTGGTCGACTGCGAGGCCGTCGTGGCCCCCGACGACGCGGGGCCCGGCTGGACCCCGGTCACCGGGGCGCTGCCGGAGCTCGCCACCCAGCTCACGGCGAGGGTGCGGGCCGCCCGTCCGGTGCAGTTCCCCCGGCTGAGCCTCGGGCTGGTGGCGGTCGCCTCCATCTCCTGGACCCGCGAGGACGAGACCCGGGCGCGGCGCGATCTCCAGTCGCTCGGCCCGATGCTGGCGACCGTGGACGGCCGCGGGGACGCGGCGACCGGCTGGGTCACCAAGGTGCTGACGAAGCTGGCCGCCAGCGCCTTCGACTCGGTGGCCCCGATGGCCGGGATGGTCGCGGAGGCCACGGTCGAAACGGTCCTGGAGGAATCGTTCAACCGCTTCCAGCGGCGTTCGGCCGACTGGTACGGAAGCTATCCGCACGCGGGCGGCAACGGCCGGATCGGGCTGCGGCAGCTGGCGGTCGACTTCGAGCGCGGCGGCGATCTGCGCCGCCGGGCCGAGGACCATCTGGTGCTCGCGCTGGCCGCGGACCTGGTCGCGGCGTACGGGGGCCTGGCCTGGGGTGCCCGCCGGGGCCGGCCGGTGCTGCTCGTCGACAACGCGCACACCCCGCTGGGCCGGCAGCTGGTGGAGCCGCTGCTGCGGCAGCGGGCCGCCGGGGTGCTCGACCGGATCGCGGTGTTCGCCTCCTCCCGGGTCCGGGACCACGAGGGGCTGAGCCATGCGGTGCGCGTACGGCTGCCCGAGGTGGCGCACGGCTCGCACTGGTCCAGGGGCACGGGGGTGACCGCCGGGATCCTGGCCGTGGAACTGACGCCGCTGGGCCCGGAGCAGGTGCGCTCGGCGTTCGACCGGCACGACCGGGCGGGCCGTATCCCGGCCGGGCTGGCCCGTGGTGTGCACCGGCTGACGGGCGGGCGTCCGCTGGCGGTGGAGCTGCTGGCGCTGGCGGCGGGCGAGGCGCCGGAGCCCGCCTCGCTGGTGCCGGGATCACTGCTGGACCGCACGGTGGAGGTGCGCGAGGACCGGGCGCCGGCCCAGGTCGCCGACGAGCTGCTGGCCCGGTTGCTGCCGGGGTCCGGGCAACGGCTGGAGTTCCTGAGCGTGCTGGCCGCCGCGCACGGCGAGGACTCGGCGCGGCTGCTGGCGGAGAGCCGGCTGGGCCGGGGCTCGCCGGACGGCGATGTCGCGCTGCGGATGCGGGACGTGCTGCGGGCGGACGACTGGCCGGTCGGGCCCGGCCACTTCGTCGCCGATCCGCTGCTGCGCGCGTTGCTGCTGCACCGGCTGCGGTTCCAGGACGGCGACCACCCCTCGTACGCGGTGTGGCAGGCGGTGCACGTCTCGCTGCGTGGGGCGTACGGGCCCGGCGGCCGCCGCCCGAGCGTCCCGCATCTGCTGCACCAGAAGCTGGTGCTGGGTGACGCGGAGGCGTGCGTGGGGCATCTGCGGCTGCGGTTCGAGGAGCCGGACGTACGGGCGTGGCTCGAATCGCTGCGCTTCCTCGCCTCGGCACCGTACCCCCGCGTCCGCGGGTCCGCCGGCCCCGATCCGCGGCGCGCGGTCGCACTCGGCCGGGTGGACAACGCGGCGCCCAGGGGGCTCGAACCGGCGGCCGCGGAGCTCCATGTGCTGCTGCGCCGGCTGCTGCACGGCATCTGGCTGCTGTCCGATCCGCTGGCCCTGCCGGACGAAGAGGTGATCGACAAGATGGCGCACGAACTGCGACAGCTGTCCGGCAGGCATCCGACCGGCAACAGCGTGCTGTGGGACGCGGCCACGCACTGGCCCCGGGACATCAGGGCCTGGCGTCCGCTGTCCATGCCACCGGGCGAGCCGGGCCCGGACGGCGGCGGGCGTCCGCGCGGGGACGGTGGTCCGGATGCGTAATCCACTGCGCTACCGCCTCTGGTACACGACCCGGCAGAAGGTCGTCACCTCGGTGGTGGCCGGCGCCCTGGTGGTCACCTCCGGCTGGTACGGCATCGGCCGGCTGACCGCCCCCGAGGACCGCTCCTGCGCGAAGGGCGTCGAGCGGCCGCAGGGCAGCGACGAGTGCGTCGGCGTCTCCGGCGACGGTTACGACTTCGGGCGGTCGAAGCTGACCGGGGTCGCCGCGGCCATCGCCCGGGAGAACGACACCCTGAAGCCCGGCCGGTACGCGACGGTCGCGCTGCTGCTGCCGCTGACGTCGACGGACGGGGCGATGCAGACCAAGATGCAGCGGGAGCTGCAGGGCGCGTTCGCCGCGCAGTACCGGGCCAACCACCTCTCCAACGAGCAGGTGCCGAAGATCCGGCTGGTGCTCGCCAACACCGGGAAGAACAACCTGCTGTGGCGGCCGACGGTGGACCGGCTGAAGACGATGACCGGGGCCCCGGACCATCTGCGGGCCGTCTCGGGGGTCGCCACCAGCAGTACCCAGGTCAAGTCGGCGGTCAAGGAGCTGACCGCCGCGCACATCGCGGTCGTCGGCACCACGATCACGGCCGACGACATCGCCAACGGCCCGAAGGGCGATCCGTTCCCCGGCCTGGCGCGGGTCTCACCGACCAACCGGGACGAGGCGCGCGCCCTGGCCCACTTCGGGCAGGTCAAGGCGGACAGGGCGCTGCTGGTGCAGGACACCCGTACCGGGGACCACTACACGGACACCCTGCGGGCGGCCTTCACCGAGCTGGTGAAGGGCACCCGGTACCAGCCGGAGCTGTTCACCTCGCGCGGCGACCCCAACGACGAGGGCACCACGGCCAACACCTTCCAGCAGATCACCCACCTGATCTGCGACACGGACGCGGAGACGGTGTTCTTCGCCGGACGCCACGTGCAGCTGCGGCAGTTCATCAACGCGCTCGGGGCCCGTGGCTGCCAGAGCCGCGCGTTCACGGTCCTGACCGGCGACGAGGGCTCGTACCTCGGCAGCGACAAGAAGCTCGACCGGAGCGCGCTGCGCCGGAAGGTGACCGTCCGCTACGCCTCGCTGGCGCATCCGGACACCTGGGCGGCCGGGAAGAAGGGCGAGCCGGTGACGGGCGGTTCCGCGGCGGACTACCGGGACTTCCTGGATCTGCTGGCCACGGTGTCGAAGGCGCCGGCCGGCCCGATCGGCCCGACGGACCACCAGTCCCTGACCGACGGCCAGGTCATCGTCGCGCACGACGCGATGGCCCTGGCGGTGCACGCGGTCCGGCAGGCGACCGGGCAGGACAGCCGGCTGCCGCAGCTCGCGGACGTGGGCGAGCAGTGGCCACGGGTGAAGAGTTCGCTGAAGGTGTCGGGGGCCGGTGGCTGGATCTGCCTGGACAATCACGGAAACCCGTACAACAAGGCGGTTCCGGTGGTGGAGCTGGCGCCCGAGGACGCCGGTCAGCGGTTCGTGGCGATCGCCTGGCCGGAGGGCGGGCCGCCGGACCCGAAGTGCCTGCCGCCGGCCTCGGCGCCGTGACCGGTCAGCGCCCGGCCGCCGCGTACTGCTCGCGCAGCCCGGCCCACCGCAGCGGGGTCCACTTCGACCAGTCGGCGGGGTATCCGTCGAGCGCGTCCACCAGGTAGCGGAAGTGGTCGTGCCAGCCGGCCAGGCAGTCCAGGCGCAGCTCGTCGTCGCCCCGGAACTCATTGGTGAACCTCAGCAGCACATGGTCGCCGCGCGGTGGCTCCAGGTGGAAGCGGATGCGGCCGTGGAGCCCTTCGAGGGTGTACTCGGCGACCCGCTCGACGTCCCAGGCGGTGACGGTGCCGGAGGCGACCGTGGCCTGCCCGTCCTCGTCGGTGTTGAGCCAGCGCAGCGTGATCGCCCCGCCGATGCGCGGCTCGAAGGGGTCGGCGGCGGCCAGCCAGCCGCGCAGCCCCCCGGAACTGGCAACGGCTGCCCACACCCGTGGCACGGGGTGGGGCAGCCGTAGCGTGAACCTCAGAATGTGCAGGTCACCGTGGGTCTCGCCGGTTCCTGGCTCGATGGCGTCGGTCGCATCGGTCATGGTTCCAGCGTGGCCCTGTGGTGCGGGATCCGCACCCGTACGGGGGAACGGTCAGACGCCGGCGTAGGAGTGCTTGCCGGTGACGAAGATGTTCACGCCGTAGTAGTTGAAGATCCAGCAGCCGAAGGCGATCAGCGCGAGGTAGGCGGCCTTGCGGCCCTTCCAGCCGGCGGTGGCACGGGCGTGCAGGTAGCAGGCGTACGCGACCCAGGTGATGAAGGACCAGACCTCCTTGGGGTCCCAGCCCCAGTAGCGGCCCCAGGCGTCGCCCGCCCAGATGGCGCCCGCGATGATCGTGAATGTCCACAGCGGGAAGACGGCGGCGTTGATGCGGTACGAGAACTTGTCGAGCGAGGCGGCCGAGGGCAGCCGGGAAAGCACGGACTGCGCGAACCCGCCCGGCTCTCCCCCGCCGGCGATCTTGTTCTCGTAGCTGTCTCGGAAGAGGTACATCAGCGTGCCGACGCCGCCGAGGAAGAACACGGCGCCGCAGATGATGGCGGTGGAGACGTGGATCCACAGCCAGTACGAGTGCAGCGCGGGCACCAGCTGGTCGCTGTCGGTGTAGAGCCAGGTGGTCGCGATGCCGAGGTCCAGCAGGACGGTGGTGACCAGGAGCAGCCCCATCCAGCGGACGTTCTTCTTCAGCGCGAGGAGGACCAGGTACGCGCCGACCGCCACCGTGGAGAAGGTGATGGAGAACTCGTACATGTTGCCCCAGGGGGCACGCTGCACGGACAGTGCGCGGGCGATGACCCCGCCGGCCTCGACGAGGAAGGCGAGCACGGTCATGGAGACCGCCATCCGCCCGTAGAGGTCGCCCTTGAACGTGCCACCGGCCGCGCCGGGCCCGTCCGGCACGTCGCGGGTACCGGCCGCCGTGCGCGTGATGATCTTCGGGCGGTCCAGCACGGCGGTGCCGCCGCCCTGCTGCGCGACCTGCACCTTCACCGAGTCGGCGGCGCCCGCGCCCTCGGCCCCGGCCCCGGTCAGCGCGGCGGCGGTGCGGCCGACCTTGCTGCGGCTGCCGAACACCCATTCAGCGATGTGGGCGAAGAAGGCCAGGGTGTAGACGGCCATCGACGAATAGATCAGCACATTGCTGGTGTGCGCCAGGTTCTCGTTGGTTGCGGCGGCGAGATTCACTTCTCAGCCCCTTCGGCAGGTTCTACGGAGGATTCTTCGACGGAGTCGGAATCGGAGTCGGAATCGGGTTCGGGGGATGAATCGGGCTCGGCGTCGGTTCCGGCGCCAGGTCCGGCGTCGGCCTCGGGGGGCGCCGATTCGATGAGCGCGACCGCGAGATCGGCCAGCTCCTCGGGAAGCTTCGCGGACTCGCTGCGGCCGAGACCCGCCATTTCGACGACCGTGACGCCGTCCGCGCCGCGCACCGCCCGCACCCAGACCCGGCGCCGCTGGATGAACAGCGAGCCCGCGAGTCCGAAGATCGCGGCGACGGCCCCGGTCAGCGCCCAGCCGCTGGCCGGCTGCTCGGTGATCTGGAAGCTGGCCCACTCCTGGATGCCCTCGAAGGTGATGGAGCCCGCGCCGTCGGGCAGCTTCATCGTCTCGCCGACCAGCAGCCGCTGCTTGAGCTGCTTGCCGTTGGCGTCCTTGAACTCCGTCATCTTGGACTTGTCCAGCTGGTACACGTTCTGCGCCAGCCCGGAGTCGGGGCCGAGGTAGCCGTGGAAGCCGTTGAGGGCCAGTACGGGCATGTCGGCGGCCGGGAACTGCGAGAACATCGTGCCCTTGCCGTTGCCCGCGAAGGTCGGCACGAAGAACGCCTGGAAGCCCAGCTGGGTCTTCTTGCCGTCCTTGTCGCGGTAGCCGTCGAAGACCTTGATCGCACCGGTCGAGGTGACGTTGTTGTCGATGGGCAGCAGCGGCACCGGACTCCGGTAGACCTCCTTGCCCCTGCCGTCCTTGACCGAGACGACCGGCGCGTAGCCGTGCGCGTTGAGATAGACCTTGGTGCCGTCGACGACCAGGGGCTCGTTGACCCTGATGACGGACTTCTGCGGCTTGCCGTACGCGCCCTTCTCGTACGTCACATGGGCCTCGTAGGTCCTGGGCGTACCTCTCTGGGGGCCGCTGCGCTCGTACGTGCCGGTGAACTTGTCGAGCTTGAAGCTGAACGGGGCGAGCGAGTCGTCGTCGAAGAGCGAACCGGACTTGAAGTCGTCGTACTGGGTGAGCGTGTTGGAGAAGCCGTCGCCCTCGACGACCAGCTTGCCGCCCTCGGACTTGAAGAGCTGTCCGAAGGCGAACGCCACCAGCATCACGATCAGGGCGATGTGGAAGACCAGGTTCCCGGCCTCGCGCAGATAGCCCTTCTCCGCGGCGACCGCGTCGCCCGCGGTGTGCGCGCGGTAGCGCCGCCCCCGCATCATCGTGAGCGCGGCCGCGCGGACCTGCTCGGGCTCGGCCCCGGTGCGCCAGGTGGTGTACGCGGGCAGCCTGGTCAGGCGCTTGGGGGCGCCCGGCGGCCGGCTGCGCAGCTGGCCGACGAACTGACCGGTGCGCGGCACGATGCAGCCGATGAGCGAGACGAACAGCAGGATGTAGATCGCGGAGAACCACACCGAGCTGTAGACGTCGAAGAACTGGAGCTTCTCGTAGATCGGCGAGACGGTGGTGTGGGCGTTCTTGAAGGTCTCCACCTTCATCTCGTCCACGCTGTTCTGCGGGATCAGCGAGCCGGGGATGGCGCCGAGCGACAGCAGGAAGAGCAGGATCAGCGCGACCCGCATCGAGGTGAGCTGCCGCCAGAACCAGCGGATCCAGCCGATGACGCCCATCGCCGGGAGCCCCGCCGAGCTCTCCTCGCTCGGGGCGGTGGAGAGCCGGGAGCCGGCCGCGCCCAGCTCGCGGGCGTTCTCCTTCTCCCGCTCGTCCCGGGCCTCCCGCTCCGCCGCGGGGGGGGTGGACTTGGTGTTGCTCATGGAACTCAGATCCCCACCGTGAAGCCGTTGGACCAGACCTGCAATTGCTGCATCATCGTGCCCCACACACCGGTCAGCAGGAGAAGACCGGTCGCGATCATCATGACGCCGCCGATGCGCATGACCCACGCGTAGTGGCGCTTGACCCAGCCGAACGCGCCGAGCGCCTTGCGGAAGGCGACGGCGGCGAGCACGAAGGGGACGCCGAGGCCGAGGCAGTACGCGACGGTCAGTATCGCCCCGCGCCCGGCGGTGCCCTGGTCCATCGCGAGGATGCTCACCGAACTGAGCGTCGGGCCCAGGCACGGGGTCCAGCCGATCCCGAAGAGGGCGCCCAGCACGGGCGCGCCCGCCAGGCCGGTCACCGGCCTCTTGTGGATACGGAACTCACGCTGGGTCATCCAGGGCATCAGGCCCATGAAGAAGATCCCCATGAGGATCATCAGCGCGCCGAGGACCTTGGTGAGTATCCCGCTGTTGTCCAGGAGGGTCTGGCCGAAGAAGCCGAAGAGCGCGCCGCCGGAGACGAACACGGCGGTGAAGCCGAGCACGAAGAGCGAGGCGCCCGCGACCATCCGCCCTCGCTTGGCCTGCGCCAGGTCCGTGCCGCTGACCCCGGTGACGTAACTGAGGTAGCCGGGGACGAGCGGCAGGACGCATGGCGAGAAGAACGAGACGAGTCCGGCGAGTACGGAGAGTGGCAGGGCGACCACCAGGGCCCCGTTCGTCACGGTCTCGTTCTGGCCGACGAGGGCGAGGGCGATCACTTGATCACTTCTCCGCCATCAGCGGGTCGATCATCTGGTGCAGCTTGTCGGAGTCGAGCGCGACCAGGGAGCGGGCGGCGATCTTGCCGTCCCGGTCCAGGACCACGGTCGACGGAATGGCCTGCGGACGCAGCGTGCCCTTGGGGAAGCGGAGCATGAGCTTGCCGGTCGGGTCGTAGAGGCTCGGGTAGGGAACCCCGTAGTCCTTCTCGAAGCTGATCGCGGGGCCCTTCTTGGGGTCCCGGGTGTTGATCCCGATGAACTGGACGCCCTTGTCCTTCGTCTCCTTCGCCACCCGGGAGAAGTACTGGGCCTCAAGACGGCAGGGCCCGCACCACGAGCCCCACATGTTCAGCACGACGACCTTGCCCTTGTAGTCGGCGACGTCGAGCTGCTTGCCGTCGAGGGTCTCGCCGTCCAGCTTCGGGGCGGCCTTGCGGTCACCCTTGTCCGCGGTCGAGATCCCGCCACTGCCCGTGACGAAGTTCGTATTGCCACCTCCGCCGGCCTTGTTGCCGTCCCCGCCGCACGCGGTCAGCGTGAGGGCGAGGGCGGCGGCCGCAACGGGGGCGGCGAGCAGGGTGAAGCGGCGTCGAGGTGCGCGGCCATAGCTCATGTGAAAAGTTTCGCATGGCGGTTCCGGCGATCTCGGGCACCCCCCTCGGTGCCCGTAAAGCCCGTTGTCAGGCTTGTTTAAAGAAGGTGTTCCAGCCGCCTTCGGGCGACTGACCGACCTGCAGTGTGCGGAGCTTGTCGAGCACGGCCGGAGTCTGGACATCGAGCCAGTCGACGAACTGCCGGAAGGAGACGAGGCGCACATCCGGCTTCCCCGCGATTTTCTTGAGCACTTCCTCGACGGCGTCCATGTAGATGCCGCCGTTCCACTCCTCGAAGTGGTTTCCGATGTAGAAGGGCGCGCGATTCGACGAGTACGCGCGGTTGAAACCGGCGAGATACGACCCGGTTGCCTGCTTTCGCCATTCGGGATAGCGCGAGGGCATGCCCTTGGTCGAATTCAGCGACTGGTTGGCGAGGATGTTGTAGTCCATCGAGAGAACCTCGAAGGTGTGGCCGGGGAAGGGCATCGCCTGGAGCGGCAGGTCCCAGACACCCTCCCGCTTCTTGGGCCAGACCTGGGTGCCGCCGGGCGAGCTGGCGTCGTAGCGCCAGCCGAGCTTGCTCGCCGTGGGCAGCAGATTCTCCTGGCCGAGCAGGCAGGGGGCGCGGCCGCCGATCAGTTCCTTGCGGTAGTCGAAAGGCAGCGGATCGAGGTCGGTCCAGCCGGTGTTCGTGCGCCATTCGGTGACGAATGAGACCGCCTGATCGATTTCGTTGCGCCACTGCGCGGACGACCAGTTGGCGACCGATCCGGAACCGCTGCAGAAATGCCCGTTGAAGTGGGTGCCGATCTCGTGTCCGTCGAGCCAGGCCTGACGGACGTTCTTCAGCGTCTCCTTGATGTGATCGTCGGTGAGATATCCGATGTCAGAGGCTCCGACGGGGTTGTTGGGCGGGCGGTACATGGACTTCTTCGACTCGGGCAGCAGATAGAGCCCGGACAGGAAGAAGGTCATCGCCGCGTCATGATCCTTGGCGAGTTCCAGAAAGCGCGGGAAGAGTCCGTTGCCGACCTCGCCGGCACCGTCCCAGGAGAAGATCACGAACTGCGGCGGCGTCTGCCCGGGTTCGAGCGGCACCGGCTTGGCGGGCTGGTGCGGCTGCTTTCCGGTGTCCGCGGTGGAACCGTCCCCGATCTCCCTGACGTCCTTCTTCGCGGGCCCGGTCCCCCGGGTGGCCTCGTCGGCCCCCTTCTCCCCCGTGTTCCCCGACCGGCCCGAATCGGAAGAGCCGAAGGCGCCGCAGCCCGCCACACCGATCGCGGCAGCGGCCCCCAGCCCGGCTCCGAGCAGACCCCTTCGGCTGATGTCGCGCATGATTACCCCATCTGCGGTCGTTTTGCCTTAAGTCCATACAAACTGGCGAAGGCTTAGATGATGGAATCAACACGGGGGTTCCGCGAATTAGCACATGATTCTTTGCGAGACCAGACCCAGACCATGACCGAACACATGACCTAGCAGGTGGGGCGGGGCGGGAGCGGCGCTCAACCGCCGCCGAAGACATCAATCGCCGGAGGGCGGACGACCAATCGCGGAGGGGGGCGACCAATCGCGGGGGGCGACCAATCGCCGGACGGGCGAAAAATCAAGCCCGTCCGGCGATTGAGGACAAAACAGCAACCAAAGACAAACCGGCACCCGGCAACTGGGACCAGGGACGAGGGATCGGGCACCGGGGCCCCCGCACCCCGCCCCCGCCGGCCCGGTGGGCCGGCTACGCGCCGAACGCCTTCGACTTCCCCTTCACCGGCTTCGCCCCGGCCCGCAGATGCACCGGCACCAGGTCCCGGGCCGGCTCCGAGTACCCGACCGACACGATCTTGTCGCCCTGGTACGTGAAGCTGGTCAGCGAGGCGAGGGTGCACTGCCGCTTGCGCGGGTCGTGCCAGAGCCGCCGCCGCTCGACGAAGCTGCGCACGATCCAGATCGGCAGCTGGTGGCTGACGCACACCGCCTCGTGGCCGCGCGCCGCGTCGCGCGCCGCGTCCAGCGCGCCCATCATCCGTACGACCTGCTCGATGTACGGCTCGCCCCACGACGGGCGGAACGGGTTCGTCAGGTGTTTCCAGTTGTCCGGCTTGCGCAGCGCGCCGTCGCCGACGCCGAAGGTCTTGCCCTCGAAGACGTTGGCCGCCTCGATGAGCCGACCGTCGGTGGCCAGGTCCAGGCCGTGCGTCTTGGCGATCGGCGTGGCCGTCTCCTGGGCGCGCTCCAGCGGCGAGGCGACGACATGGGTGATGTCGCGGCCGGCCAGGTGTTCGGCGACCCGGTCGGCCATCTGCCGGCCGAGCTCGGAGAGGTGGTAGCCGGGGCGGCGCCCGTAGAGCACGCCCTCCGGGTTGTGCACCTCGCCGTGCCGCATCAGATGGACGACGGTGATGTCCTTGCGGCTTCCCTCGTCCTTGCGGCTTTCCTCGTCCTTGCGGCTTCCGTTCTCGCTCATGCGGTGGCCTCCGAGGCGGCGCGGGCGGCGGCGGGCAGGGCGGCGGCGATGCGCTCGACGGCCTGTGTGTCGTGGGCGGTGGAGACGAACCAGGACTCGAAGGCCGACGGCGGCAGGTAGACGCCCTGCGACAACAGCGAGTGGAAGAAAGCGGTGAAGCGGAAAGCTTCCTGCTGCTTCGCGTCCTCGTAGTTCCGCACCGGCCGGTCGGTGAAGAAGACGGAGAACATGTTGCTCGCCGCCTGCACGGTGTGCGCCACGCCCTCCTTGGCCAGCGCCTCACTGACCAGGCCCCGGATCTCCGCGGAGACCGCGTCCACCTTGGCGTACGCCGCGTCGTCGAGCAGTCGCAGCTGGGCGAGACCGGCGGCGGTGGCGACGGGGTTCCCGGACAGGGTGCCCGCCTGGTAGACGGGACCGGCCGGGGCGAGGTGCGCCATCACGTCCGCGCGCCCGCCGAACGCCGCGGCCGGGAAGCCGCCGCCCATGACCTTGCCGAAGGTCATCAGGTCGGGCCGTACCCCGTCGACGCCGTACCAGCCGGCCTTCGACGTACGGAATCCGGTCATGACCTCGTCGGAGATGTAGAGCGCGCCGTTGGCCGCGCAGAGCTCCTTGAGCCCGGCGTTGAAACCGTCCAGCGGCGGCACGACGCCCATGTTGCCCGGCGACGCCTCGGTGATCACACAGGCGATCTCGCCGGGGTGCGCGGCGAACGCCTCGCGGACGGCGGCCAGATCGTTGTACGGCAGCACGATCGTGTCGCCGGCCTGCGCACCGGTGACCCCCGGGGTGTCCGGGAGGCCGAAGGTCGCGACCCCGGAACCGGCGGCGGCGAGCAGCGCGTCGACGTGGCCGTGGTAGCAGCCGGCGAACTTCACCACCTTGGCCCGGCCGGTGAATCCGCGGGCGAGGCGGATCGCGGACATGGTCGCCTCGGTGCCGGACGACACGAGTCGCACCTGCTCCACGGGCTCGATCCGTGCCACGATCTCCTCGGCGAGCGCGACCTCGCCCTCACCGGGCGTACCGAACGAGGTGCCGCGGGCGACGGCCTCCTGGACTGCGGCGATGACCTCCGGGTGGGAGTGGCCGAGGATCATCGGCCCCCACGAGCACACGAGGTCGACGTACTCACGGCCGTCGGCGTCGGTGAGGTACGGACCGCTGCCGGACACCATGAAGCGGGGCGTACCGCCCACGGCCCGGAAGGCACGTACGGGAGAGTTCACGCCGCCGGGCGTCACGAGGGACGCGCGGTCGAAAAGCGTCTGCGAAACTGGGGCGTCATAGGGAAAGCTCACACAAGCCATGGTGTCAGAGCCACGGACGGTCTTGCGGACAGGTGTTTCACCGCACGTCCGTGGGGGAGGTCACTGACACGATGATCGGGTTGCGCGGCGGGGGCTGTGTCTCCTAAGTAGTAGTCGGGTGGATGAGATATGCATCGCGGTGGCGGAGTGGGCGAAGGGACCGACGATCTGGGGCCCGAGCCTGCCCGGCGGGGTCGGCACCGGCGTGAGGCGGAGCGCGCGCAGGGCATACGGGCCGGTGGGGCACAGGGTGGCGAAGCCGGAAGCAGGAGTGGTGGCCGGGTGGGGGTGACCTACAAGTACTTCGGTGCCCCCGACGGGGCCACCGCGGCACGCGTGCCCATTTCGATGCGCCCCGAGGAGCTCGGCGGTGACGAGCTGGGCATGGGCGGCATGTTCACCAAGATCAAGCCCGAGACGGTGGCGGCGATGGTCCTCACCGGAATACAGGGCATACCGCTGCACAAGGTCCCGCCGCTCGAACTGGTGGTGCTGCACCCCGACTACGCGGTGGTCAAGCTTCCGATGACGGTCGTCGACCCGCTGCGCGGCGTCGGCGAGGAGTCGGTGGGCGCCGCGGCGTTCATCTGGTCCACGGTCCCGGACCGCGGCGGCCCGCGCGACGCGTTCAACGTCTACCAGCTCCTGCACGAGTGGCAGGACTTCTCGCACCGGCTGCACGACGCGGGACATCAGGCGTACTGCCTGGTGTGGCCCTGACCCGGGGTCCGTTCCGTACCGCGGGGCCGCCGTCCGGCGACGGGGCGGCGCGGGTCAGCCAGCTGAGGCGGCGGGTCAGCCGGCCGGGGCGGGTGATCGCCGGTCTCGCCGCCGAGGTCCCGCCCGCGTGGCGGCGGGCCGGGTCCGCCCCATGGTCGACGGCGTCCTGACGTTCGGCAGGGGCGGGGCAGGGGCGGGGAAGCGGCCGACCGGCTGCGCGGCCATCAGGCACCCGACAGGGTCGTTCTCCCGGTGCCCCGGCCTCTCGGTGCCCCGGCACCCCGGTGTCCCGGCCCGGTGCCCGGAGGCCGCGCACCGCTGCCGTGACCCGCACGAAAGCACACGAAAACAGCGGCGCGCGGCTGCGACGTGGCGTACTCGCCCACCTCGCAGCCGCGCGCACGGCGCGGAAGATCAGGCAGCCACGGAGGCGGCCGAGTGCACCTTGCCGAGCACCTCGGTGAGCGCGGTGACGACCTCGGCGTCGTCGGCCGGGTGGGTGTCGGCGAACCGCGTCACGGAGCCGGGGATGGACAGCTTGGCGTCCTCCAGGACCACGGCGCCCGCGATGCCGACGGACTTGCGGGCGTCGTCCTGCGCCCAGACGCCGCCGTACTGGCCGTAGGCGGTGCCGACCACGGCGACCGGCTTGCCGGAGATGGCGCCGACGCCGTGCGGGCGGGACAGCCAGTCGATGGCGTTCTTCAGGACGGCCGGCATGGTGCCGTTGTACTCGGGCGAGAAGAGCAGGAACGCGTCGGTCTTCCCCGCCACCTCACGCAGCCGGGCGGCAGCGGCCGGGACGCTTCCCTCGACGTCGATGTCCTCGTTGTAGAAGGGCACCTCGGCCAGGCCCTCGAACAGCTCGATCTCGACGCCCGAGGGGGCGTGCTTGGCGGCGGCTTCGGCGAGCTGACGGTTGTGCGAACCGGCGCGGAGGCTGCCGACGAGCGCGAGGATGCGTACAGACATGAGGAACTCCCGGGGAGGCGGAGAGGCAGGTACAACAGGCGCACCGAGCAAACGCACCCATGGCGCCGCACGGATCGAATCAAACGGACCGTGGTCCGTTTAAAGTTGTACCACCTAAACGGACCACGGTCCACTTACCCTTTCCGGGCGCTACGCTGAGACCATGACCGGCCCCGATATCCCTCCGACGCCGAGGCTGTCCGAACCGCTGCCCGAACCAGGGGATGCGCGAACGACTCTCCCGCTCGCCCCGATCGATGAGCCCCCGCAGTTGCGGGCCGACGCGGCACGCAACCGCACGCTCCTGCTCGACGCCGCTTCCCGGCTGCTGACCGGGTGCGGGGCGGCGGACCTGACCATGGAGTCGGTGGCCGCCGCGGCGGGGGTGGGCAAGGGCACTGTCTTCCGGCGGTTCGGCGACCGGGCCGGACTTCTGCTCGCGCTCCTGGACCACCGGGAGAAGCAGCTCCAGGCCGCCTTCCTCTCCGGCCCGCCGCCGCTGGGCCCGGACGCCCCCGCGGCGGAACGGCTGCACGCCTTCGGGCCCGCCGTGCTGCGCCACGAACGCGATCAGCACCCGCTGATCCTGGCCAGCCGGACCGACCCGCTGCGCAACTACGCCGTCCCGGCGCTGCGCCTGCGCCTCAACCACCTCGCGATGCTGCTGCGGCAGGCGAAGGTGCCCGGCGATCCGGAGCTGCTCGCCCACACCCTGCTGGCCTCCATCGACACCGCCCTCGTCCACCACCTCACCACCGAGCGCGGCATGCCCCCGGAGCACCTGGAGGAAGCCTGGCACCACCTGGTCACCCGCCTCGGGGCAACCGTCTGAGGCCGGACCGGCCGACCGGCGGCTCAGATGGCTCAGGGCGCTCGGGCCGACCGGCGGCTCAGATGGCTCAGGCCGACCGGCGACCCAGGCCGCTCAGGCCGCCGGCGGTACGACATCCGACGGTGGTACAACGGCCGCCAGCGGTACGACGTCCGCCGACGGCACGACGGCCACCGGCGCCGGGCAGTGGTGCAGGACCGCGTGAGCGACGTGCCCGATGCGCGGCTGTCCGGGCCTGCGCGGGGTCGCCCGGCGGCCGACGACCACGAGTCCGGCCCCTGCCCCGGCCTCCGACAGCAGCCGGGCGGGCCGCCCGATCCCGGGCTCCTCGGCCACCTCGACGGCCGGGTACCGCTCGCGCCACGGCGCCAGCACGGCCCGCATCGTTTCGGCGGCCCGGTCGATCGCCTCGGACCGCCGGCCCTCGTCGTCACCGATGCCGTGCCCGAAGTAGGGCGGCGGATTCCAGCCATTGATCACCCGCAACGGCGCCGACCGGACGGAGGCAGCCGCGAAGCCGAACCGGATCGTCTCGTCACCGGGGCTGCTCAGATCGATGCCGAGCACCACGGCACCGTCACCCGCCTCCGACGCCCCACCGTCACCACCGTTGCCACCACCACTGCCGGCTTCCCCTCCCGCATCCTCCTCGGCCCCCTCTCCCTCGCCCTGCCCGCCCTCAGGGGCACGCACGAGGACGACCGGCCGCCCGGTGTGCGCGACGGTCGCCATCGCCACGGACCCCAGCAGGAATCCGGCGAGCGGGCCGAGCCCGGTGCTCCCGAGAGCCAGCAGTTCGCTCTCCTTCGCGGCCTCGCACAGCACCTCGGGCGGCGGGCCGGTGAGCCGGTCGGCGGTGACGTCCAGGCCCGGGTAGCGGCGCCGCAGCTCCGCGGCGGCCTCCTCCGGCACCCGTACGGACCACTGTTCCGGCATTTCGCTGCCGGCCAGCGGCGCGTACGAGAACGGCTGCCACTCCCAGGCGCTCACCAGCCGCAGCGGCAGACCTCTCAGCGCAGCCTCACGGGCGCCCCAGTCCGCCGCGGCCATGCTCGCGGGCGTCCCGTTCAGTCCTACGGTCACGGGGACGGTCATGATCCACCTCCGGTGCGCGAAGTGCCGTCGCCACCCTCCCCCGCCTCCCCTTCCACGATCCCCCACCGGCGGGATCCCGGAAACCCGGACCTTCTCCCATACCGTCGCGGCGGCACTTGATACATGCTGGAGAGACATCGACAGTTCCCGATCCGCGGGGGGTCAGATGTCCGCCCAGACGCTCACCGACACGGTGGTTGCCGACCTCGTGGCCGACGCCACCGCCGCTCCGTCCATGCACAACGCCCAGCCCTGGCTCTTCCGCTACACACGCGGCGACCGCACCCTCGCCCTCCGGGCCGACTTCGAGCGCGCGATGCCCGCGGCCGACCCCACCACCCGCGCTCTGCACGTGGGCTGCGGCGCGGCCCTGCTGAACCTGCGGGTGTCCGCCGCCCACCACGGCCTGTCCGCGGCCACCACACTGCTGCCCGCCCCGTCCGATCCGGCGTTCCTGGCCGCCGTACGCCTCGACGCCGGCCCCGACACCCCGCGCGACCGGCCCGACGAGGCGCTCCGCGCCCTTCACCCCGCGATCGCGGACCGGCACACCAGCCGCTACCCGTTCGACGAGCAGCCGATCCCCGAGGACGTCCGCGCACGCCTGGTGAGCGCGGCCCGTACCGAGGGCGCGGACCTCGCGTTCCTGGTTCCGCCGCATCTGGAGACCGTGCTCGACCTGATCCGGGACGCCGAGGGGTACGACCGCGGCGACCCGGCGCGGGAGGCCGAGCAGGAGCACTGGGCCCGGTTCACGAAGACCGACGCGCCGGTCGACGGGATCCCCGACTACGCCTTCGGCCCGCGCGACGCCTCCGAGCGGGCGATCAACCGCGATTTCACCGGCACCGGCGCCCCGGCGGGCCGGGCCCGCGTCCTGTTCGAGCGACGGCCGCAACTGGCCCTGCTGTCCACCGAGAACGACCGCCCGGCGGACTGGCTCAGCGCGGGTCAGGCCGTGGAACGCGTCCTGCTCACCGCCACACTGGACGCGGTGTCCACCTCGTTCGCGACCCAGCCCGTCGAATGGCCGGACCTGCGCTGGGTCCTGCGCGACCCCGTCCACGGCACGGGGAGCCCTCAGATGATCATCCGCATGGGATACGGGCCCACCGGTCCGCGAACGCCGCGCAGACGCCTGGACCGGGTGCTGACGATCGAACCGTAGAGAAAGGCGGTGGGAGCGATGCGGCTCCCGGTGGTCGTCGGGGTGGACGGTTCGGAGGGCAGCCTGCGCGCCCTGGACTGGGCCGCGGCCGAGGCGTCGCGCTCCCGGCACCCCCTGCGCGTCGTGCACGCGTCTCTGTGGGAGCACTACGAGGGCCTGCGCCCCACCGTGGACGCCGGGGTGCCCGGCGAACAGCTCCTCGCCGAGCATCTGGTCGCCTCGGCCCGGGACCGGGTGCGCGACCTCAGGCCCGAGGTGAGTGTGGTGGCCGACGTGCAGCCCGAGGACCCGGTGGCCGCCCTCGTACAGGAGAGTCACGAGGCGTCACTCGTCGTCCTGGGCTCCCGGGGCCGGGGCCGGATCGCCGGAATGCTCCTGGGGTCCGTGGGGCTGGCGCTGGCCGGCCGGTCGCACTGCCCGGTCGTGGTGATTCCGGCGAGACAGCCGGGCGCACCGCCGCAAACCGGCCGCATCGTGGTCGGGATCAGCGATGAAGCCGGTCCGTCGGCCGCCGCCGTCTTCGCCCTGGCCCAGGCCGCATCGCGACACGGCGAGCTCACCGCCGTACGCGCCTGGCGCCGCCCCGCGCACGCGCTCCTGACCCATCCGCCCCTCCCGGGCGTCCCCGCTTCCACCCACCGCCGCCAGGCCGAGGAACACCTCGACGAGGTCCTGAAGGCCCTGGAAACCCTGGAGACCCGGAAGAAACAACAGCAGGCGCAGGAGCCGCAGGGCGCGCCCGGCCAGGACGGCTCCGGAACCGTCGTCATCCACCGCTCCGTGGCACAGGGCCCGGCCCACCAGGTACTCATCGAAGCCGCCGAGAACGCGGAACTCCTGGTCGTCGGCGCCCGGCGCAGCAGCGGATGGCACGGGCTCCAACTGGGCCCGGTCAACCACGCGGTGCTGCACTACTCACCCTGCCCGGTCGCCATCGTCCCGGACACGTACCAGGGCTGAGGCCGCCGTCCCGGCACCCACCGACCCGCCTTACGGTTCTCCCCGTACCGATGCACTCACGCACGAGGGGAAGGGCCCGCCCCATGGCCGATGCCGCTGCCACTACCGATGCCGCTGCCGCTGCCGCTGCCGCTGCCGCTGCCACCACTGTCACTGCCACCACCGCTGTCACTGCCGCACGCCTTGTCACCACCCTCGCCGCACCGCTGGACCACGCACGGAAGACGGCGGACGCCCCACGCCTCCTGCACTGGCCGGACGCACGGCCCGGTTCCGGCGACGGGCCGTCAGCAGGCTTCCGGCGCCTGCTCGTCCAGCGCGGCGACACCGAACTGATCGCCGTCGACCCCGGCGATCCGGACGCGGCGCCGGTCCGTTTCCCCGCGCCCTGGCCCCGCGACTTCGGCACCTGCACGGTGGCGCCGGGCGGCCGCCTCGCGGTCTTCGCCGGGGTGCACGCGGTGCGCGCGGTGGATCCGACGGGGGCGGTGCGCTGGGAGGTGGCGCACGGCTGCTGGGAGGGCAGCTGCCGCACCCTCCACACCACGTACGAGGAGTACGCGGCCGACCGCCGCCATCTGTACGCGGACAGCGGCTCGGCCGTGTTCTCCGCGGACGGGACGCTCGTCTGGGCCCATATCCGCGGCCCCGTCGCCGCCTCCGGCCCCGATCCGGAGGCGCTGGACGAGTGGCTGATCCTTGACGCCGCCGACGGACGGGTCCTCGGCCGTGCGGAGACCGGGACGGTGGCGGCCGGCTCCGACCATGTCCCGCATCCCGACCCTGCCCGGATGGGGCTGTGCGTCGGCGAGGGCCAGGACGGGGTGCCGCTGCGGTGGGGCCGGTGGGACGGCGCGAAGCTCTCCGTCGAGCAGTTCTGCAACGACGAACGGATCCTGACGGGGGTGAGCCCCTCGGGAGACCGCTTCCTGACGGTGACCCACTACGAGGAGACGCTCGGCGTGCACCGGATCGACGACGGCTCCGTACTCTCCGAACTCGACACCGAGCACATCGTCCCGCGCCATCCCGAGGCCGATCCCGACGACCGCGACGCCGACGAGACGCTCTGGGACTACGACTGCGGCTTCCTCGACGAGGAGACCGTCATCGCCGGTACGTCGGAGCGGGACGGGGAGTACGGCGAGCAGCGCCACTGGCTGGTGAGCACGGCCGGGGCACGGATGCGGTTGACGGCGCAGGTCACATACCCGTTCCCGATATCCGGCGCACCCACGGCGCTCGGCGACGGCACCTGGTACACGGTGTCGGAGGCGGGCGACGCACTGCACGTGTGGAGCCGGTAGACCGCCCTCGCACCCCCACATCCGGGCACCCGCCCCCGCATCCGGCCGTTCCTCCCGTTCACTGGCTGAGCACACTGGCCGAACACATTGGCCGAAGACAGATCTTCAGTCGGCCCGGCGGAGCTGCCGATGGAGAGGAGACCTGCCTTGGTCCCGTGCGTGCGAGGAGGTCTGCCGTGGGCGACGCCCTGCTGGCCCTGTCCATCCCGGTGCTGGTCTTCGCCTGCGGCATCTACGCGGAATGCGAGAACTGGTGGCGGCGACGGCACCCGGCGCCCCCGTGTCCCGGCCGGCCGGGGCACCGGGCGGCCCGGCAGGCCGAGAGCGCGATGCTGGTGGACGCCGAGGACGTCGTCGACGGCGCGCTCACCAGGCTGGACGGTCTCTACGACACCCCGGAGGCACCGGCGGCCGAGATCCCGGACCCCCGCCCTCCGGCCGCAGATGTCAGGCGCCGGGCAGCCGCCAGCCGGGATCCCGGCCGGTCAGCGCCAGGACCTCGTCGAAGGGACTAGCCCCGTCCGGCACGGGGTGCGGCTCGCCGAACACCTTCGCCTCCCGGGCCATCGGAGCCATCGCGGCCAGCGCGGGACCGATCTCGTCCAGTACCGACTCGTCCGGGGTGAACTCCTGGCCGGTGGCCCGCGCCAGGTCCCAGGCGTGGACGGTCAGATCGCCCAGCACCATGTTCCCGACGGTCCTGGCCGGAAGCCCCATGGCCCCCGTGGTCCCCTCGTCCGCGCCGGGCACCGCCCAGGCCGCCACCAGCCCGGCCGCCTCCTCGCCGAACCGGGCCCGCCAGTCCCCGGTGACGATGTCCGGCGTCGTCCCGAAGTCGACCTCCTTCCTGGCCGCCAGGGCCTGGAAGTTGACGACCACTTGGAAGAGATGACTGATCAGGGCCCGTACGTCGTACTCCGCACAGGGAGTGGGGGCGTCGAGGCCGTCGTCGTCGATCCCGTCCAGCACCGCCACGGCCGGTCCGACGGCCGTGGCCAGCAAATCACTGATCTTCGTCATCCTCCGACGGTGCACGACCGGGCGGCCGGGCGCTTGAAGAAACGCGACACCGTCCGCGCCGGGACGGTCCGGGGATCGTAGGATCGCCGCCATGGCCGGTCCTCGACGCGACACCCGGGGCATCGTCGACGCCCCCGAACTCTTCGCCCAGGTACGTTTCCGCCGCCGCGAACCCGCCGCCGAGCTGCGACCGTACGTGGAGCACTACTGGCTCATCGACTGGGACCTGTCGCAGCCGTACGCCTCCCACGTGGTGCCGCACCCGTCCGTGAACCTGGTCTTCCAGCGGTTCGAGGGCGAGGACGACTTCGTGGAGGTCTCGGGCATCGGGCTGGAGCTCTTCACGCAGAAACTGGAGGGCCGGGGCCGGGTCTGCGGGGTGCAGTTCCGGCCCGGCGGATTCCGGCCGTTCGCACCGGACCGGCCGGTCTCGGAGTGGACGGGGCGGCGGCTCCCCGCCGACGAGGTGTTCACCCCGCCCGCCCCGCCATCGGACGTCCTCGGCCCGGCGGACGAGGACGCGCGGGTGACGGCGCTCGACCAGTACCTGCTGGCGCTCGGCCCGGAACCCGACCCGCAGGCCGAACGCGCGATGGCGCTGGCCGACCTGGTGCGCACGGACCGCACGGTGCGTCGCGTCGACGAACTCGCCCGCACCGCGGGGCTGTCGCCGCGCTCGCTCCAGCGGCTCTTCGCCTCGTACGTCGGCGTCGGCCCCAAGTGGGTCATCCTCCGCTACCGCATCCACGAGGCCCTGGAGCGGGCGGAATCGGACCCGCAGGTGAACTGGGCGGCGCTCGCCGCGGAACTCGGCTACAGCGACCAGGCCCACCTGATCAGGGACTTCACCGCCACGGTCGGCGTGCCCCCGACGGCGTTCGCCCCGCGCTGACCGCCCGATGTCAGTGCCCCGTCCTACAGTTCCGGTATGGAACGCAGCGCTTCATCTCCCGTACGGATCGAGGCTTGGTCGGATGCCGACCTGGAGCTGCTCCGCCGCGTCAACGCACCTGAGCTGATGGACCACTTGGGCGGCCCCGAGACGGAGGAGCAGCTCATAGCTCGCCACGGGCGCTACGTGGAGCTGAGCGCGGACCGCACGGGCCGGGGCAGGATGTTCCGCATCGCGCTGACGGACAGGGCCGAGGCGGTGGGCACGATCGGCTTCTGGGAGCGGACCTGGCAGGGCCAGGAGGTGTACGAGACGGGGTGGGCCGTCCTCCCCGAGTACCAGGGCCTGGGCATCGCGACGGCCGCGACGACGGCGGTCGCCGAGCAGGCCCGCGCCGAGCGCAAGCACCACTTCCTGCACGCCTACCCGTCCGTGGAGAACGGCGCGTCGAACGCGGTGTGCCGCAAGGCGGGCTTCGCCCTGATCGGCGAGTGCGACTTCGAGTACCCGCCCGGCCATGCGCTGCTGACGAACGACTGGCGGCTCGACCTCGACCCCGGCCGCGACCCCGACCCCGACCTCGGCCGCTTCGCTTCGTAGCCGCAGACGCAGACGTAGCCGCAGCCGCCCCGTCCCTGGAGGCCCGCCTCCGGGGACGTCCGAAAGTGCTTTGACACCTCTCCCATCCCCCTGAATATTTATCTGCGCGACACAGCTTATTCTTGCCGCAAGTATATTTGCCGTACCCGCAGAGGGGATTCCTCCACCATGACCACTCTCGTCACCGGATGCCGGGGCCGTATCGGCTCCACGCTCGTCTCGCTGCTGCACCGCGACGGCCACGCCGTCCGGGCGGCCTCGCGCACCCCCGAAAGCCTTGCCGCCACGGCCGACGCACTGCCCGCCGGCGTGCCCGTCGTGGCCTGCGATCTCGGCGATCCGGCCACTTTCGGGGCCGCTCTCGACGGCATCGACTCCGTCTTCCTCTACGCCACCCCGTCCGGCATCGACGCCTTCCTCGCCACGGCCGAGACCGCCGGGGTGAGCCACATCGTGCTGCTCTCCTCCAGTTCGGTTCTGGCCCCGGACGCCCGGGAAAACCCGATCGCCTCCTCCCACCACGCGGTGGAGCAGGCCGTGATCGCCTCGCCCCTCACCACGACGCTGCTGCGCCCGGGGGCGTTCATGAGCAACGCGTTCCAGTGGGTGCAGTCGGTACGGGCCCACGGCTCCGTCGATCTCCCCTACCCCAACAGCCACTCCAGCCCCATCCATGCCACGGACATCGCCGAGGCCGCCCTCGCCGCGCTCACCGAGCCCCGCCTGCAGGGCGCGGCGTACCACCTGACCGGCCCCGAATCGTTCACCGCCGCCGAGCAGATCGGCCTGCTGGCAGCGGCATCCGGGCACCCCATCACCGTCAACACCGTGACCGGAGCCGCCTGGAAGGAGTCGGTGGCCGCCTTCATGCCCGGGCCGGTCGCCGACGGGCTGCTCGCGTACGCGGCCACTCTGGACGGCGTCCCGGACGAGGTGACGAGCGACGCCGAGAAGCTGACCGGCCACCCGGCCCGCACCTTCGCCGCCTGGGCCGAGGAGCACGCCGCGGCTTTCCGCCCCTGAGCGACGAAACTCTGCGAGCACCGAAACTCTCTGAGCATCGAAACCCCCTGGCTGGCACACCCCGGCCGATGACATCCTGGCGGGGTGAACGGACCGGAGATCCACCTCGAAGTCGCCCCCGAGCTGCGGCTCTTCGTCGCACATGAACGCCGCCGGGGGCGCACGGCCGTGACAACGGACGGCTCGTCCACCCTCGGCCACGTCGTGGAGTCGCTCGGCATCCCGCTCACCGAGGCGGGGGAAATCCTGGTCGACGGCCGGCCCGTGCCGGTCTCACACATCCCGGGGGCCGGCGAACTGGTCGAGGTTCGTGCCGTGGCACGCCCCCAGCAGGTCCCGGGCGCGCCCCTGCGGTTCCTGCTCGACGTCCACCTCGGCACCCTGGCCCGGCGGCTGCGGCTGCTGGGTGTCGACGCGGCGTACGAGAGCGAGGACATCGGCGATCCCGCGCTTGCCGCCCGGTCGGCACAGGAGCGGCGCGTACTGCTCTCACGGGACCGCGGGCTGCTGCACCGGCGCGAGATCTGGGCCGGGGCGTACGTCTACAGCGACCGCCCGGAGGACCAGCTCCGCGATGTGCTGGAGCGGTTCGCCCCGCACCTCGCCCCGTGGACCCGGTGCACCGCCTGCAACGGCCCGCTGAAGGCGGCCGACAAGGACGCGGTCAGCGAGCAGCTGGAGCACGGCACCCGGAGCTCGTACGACGTCTTCGCGCAGTGCACGGAGTGCGACCGCGTCTACTGGCGGGGCGCCCACCACTCCCACCTGGAGGCGATCGTCACGAAGGCCCTCAAGGAATTCGCACCCACATCGGCGGACGGCGCGTAGCCCGGCGCCAGTCCCACCGCCACACGCCGCATGCCACACGCCATGCGGCATGCCGCATGCCGCATCACGCACCGCCGTACACCATCGGCGGTCGTCACGCGCCGCCGGTGGCCTCCCGCAGCGACTCGACCTGTAGCGCGCTCAGCTCGACCGTCCGCCGCATGTGGGCGATGAGCAGGGCCACTTCATCGTCGTCGTACGCCTCGAACATCGCCGCCCACGCCCCGTTCAGCCGCTCCCAGACCGCCCCGATCTCCACTATCCGTTCCGGCACGGTCGTGACGAGCACCCGTCGCCGGTCGACGGTGTCCCGCTCGCGCGTCACGTATCCGCCCCGCTCCAGCCGGTCGACCAGCCGGGTCGCCGAGCCCGTGGTCAACCCGGTCAGCTCCGCGATGCGGCCCGTGGTGACCGGCATCGCCTCCAGACTGAGCAGGTTGAGGCACTGGAGATCGGTCGGGTGGAGCCGCAGATGGTCGGCGACGGCCTGATTGAAGAGCGCGAAGGCGGCCATGTAGCGGCGTGACTCGACGGTCAGCTCGGCCATCAGCGCGCTGCGGCCGGGCTGGGGCTTCTGCGACATACAGAGAGTGTACGGAGCAGCCAACCGCCTCGGCCCGGCCAGGTCAGGCCAGGTCAGAGCCGGTCCCGGCAGGGTCAGGCCCGCTCCCGGCAGGCCCACCCCGCCCCGCCCCGCCCCGGCCCGGCTACGGCGTCTCGGCGGTCAGATAGCGCTGGACGGTGGGTGCGAGCCAGGCGATCACCTCGTCGCGCGACATCTCGACAGCGGGCCCGAACCGCAGCACATAACGCGCGAGCGCCATCCCGAGGATCTGCGAGGCGACGAGCACCGCACGGCGGGCCGCTTCGGCGGGGACCGGACAGACCCCGACCGTGACCGCGCCGATCTGCTCGGCGAAGATCGCCCTCATCCGCTCGGCGCCCGCTTCGTTGGTGACGCTGACCCTGAGCATGCCCGTGAGCACGTCGTCACCCTCCCAGCGGTCCAGGAAATGCCCGATCAGCACCGCACCCACGTGCTTGCCCGGCAACGCACCCAGCTCGGGTATCCGCAGGTCGATCGAGGAGGCGGCGACGAACAGTCCCTCCTTGTTGCCGTAGTAGCGCATGACCATCGACGGGTCGATGTTCGCGTCGCGGGCGATGGCCCGGATGGTGGCGCGTTCGTACCCGTCGGCGGCGAACCGCTCGCGCGCGGCATCGAGGATCGCGGCCTTGGTGGCATCCGAGCGGCGGGGCGCGGTGGCGGACTCTGTCATGCCAACAAATGTAGGCCAACAAGCGTTGACATGCCAGTTCCGTCGGAGCTACCGTTGCCAACAAGCGTTGACCAACAGTCGTTGGCATAACGGTGACAGCTGATGAACGGGCCCAGGAGGCAGTCATGACCACCACCCCGAGCACCGCACCCGAAACCGTCGACGCACTCATCGTGGGCGCCGGCCCCACCGGCCTGCTGCTGGCAGGGGACCTGGCGGCCCAGGGCATCTCCGTCACGCTCGTCGAGCGCCGCCCGCACCGGACGAACAACATGACCCGCGCCTTCGCCGTGCATGCCCGCACGCTCGAACTGCTCGACAGTCGCGGTCTGGCCGACGAGCTGATCAAGACCGGCACCCCGCTCACCTCCCTGCGCTTCTTCGGGAAGCTCTCGCTCGACCTCTCCCGGCTGCACACCCGGTTCCCGTTCGTGCTGATCACTCCGCAGTACGAGGTGGAGCACCTGCTGGAGCGCCGGGCCCGCACCGCCGGCGTCCACTTCCGGTACGAGACGGAGCTGACCTCGCTCCACCAGAGCGCCGCAGCGCAATCCGTCACCGCCGAGCTGCGCGAGGCGGACGGCAGCCGGACGACCCTCACCGCCCGCTATCTCGTAGGCACCGACGGAATGCGCAGTCCCGTGCGCCATGCACTCGGGCTCCCCTTCCCCGGCAGATCGGTGATCCGGTCGATGGTCCTCGCCGATGTCCGGCTCACCGACGAGCCCTCCGACATCCTGACGGTCAGCGGCGGGGGAGATGCCTTCGCCTTCATCGCACCCTTCGGCGACGGCTGGTACCGCGTGATGGGGTGGCACCGCGCGCACCAGGCGGCCGACAGCGACCCCGTCGACCTGGACGAGCTGCGCGAGATCTGCCGCACCGCCCTCGGCACCGACTTCGGCATGCACGAAGCACGCTGGATCTCCCGCTTCCACAGCGACGAGCGCCAGGTCCCGTGCTACCGGACCGGACGGGTCTTCCTCGCCGGGGACGCCGCCCACGTCCACTCCCCCGCGGGCGGCCAGGGCATGAACACCGGCCTCCAGGACGCGGCCAACCTCTCCTGGAAGCTCGCCGCCGTACTACGGGGGCGCACGGCCGACCCCGAAGCGCTCCTCGACAGCTACCACGCCGAACGGCACCCGGTCGGCGTGAGGGTGCTCCACACCAGCGGCGCGCTTGTCCGCCTCGCCATGGCCCGCACCCCGCTCCAGCGGACGGTCAGGACCTTCACCGCCAAGACACTGGCCATCGTCCGGCCCGCCTCGGACAGGGCCATCGGCATGGTCTCCGGCATCTCGATCGCCTACCGGGCCCCACGCGGTGCGCATCCCCTGACCGCGAAGCGCGCCCCCGACCTGAGCCTCCGGGAGGGCCGCCTGCACCAACTGCTGCGCGACGGCACGTTCGTCCTGGTCACCCCCGACGGCACCGCCGCTCCGGCAGCACCGACCCCGCTGGTGCACGCCCACTGGCAGGGCGACCGCACCACCACCCTGCTCGTCCGCCCCGACGGCTACATCGCCTGGGCGAGCGACCACCCCGACCCGGCGGCCCTGCGGGCCGCACTCGACCGATGAGCACCGGACCCGCATCGGCTGCCCCTACGAGCACCGGGCCCGAACCACCCGCCGCGTCGCTCGCCGTGTCGACCGCCGGGGTTCAGAACACGTACTCGTCGCCGGTGGCCGGGGCCAGCACCTTGTGGTCGTTGTTCCTGGAGTTCCGGTCGGTCGCTCCGCCGTTCCACAGGGTGTCGACCCGTACGACGACCTCGTCCGGCCGCCCGGCGAGCCGCAGTTCGAGGGCCAGCCGCCGCTCCTGCACCCCGTCGGCGCGGAGGCTGCCCGTCCGGCACAACACGGTCCGCCGGTCGGCCCGCAGACAGCTCTGCGGAAGTTCCTGCCGTCCGGCGAGCGCCACCGAGGTCCGCACGCGCACGGTCACTCCGGTCAGACTCGACGGGCCGTGGTTGTCGGTCCGCACCCGGACCTTGAGCCCCGCACCCCACAGCAGGACATGCCCGTGGTGCGACACATCGGCCTCGGGCGCAATGCCCACGAAGGGCTCAGGAAGAGCGGAGGCCCCGGAGAGCGCGGCGGCATCGGGACGAGCAGAAGCCGCAGCGAGCACGGAGGCATCGGGACGAGCGGAAGCCGCAGGAAGCACGGAGGCACCGGGACGAGCGGAAGCCGCAGGAAGCACGGAGGCACCGGGACGAGCGGAAGCCCCGGCAAGCACGGAGGCGCCGAGGCGATCCGAAGCCCCAGGAAGCGCGGAGGGCATCATGGCCGCGGAAGGCACGGCGGTCGCGGCCCCCGCCCCCAGCACCACACTCCCGGCCAACAACGCCGTCGCGGAGACAGCTCGCGCAGCTCTATGTGTCACTACCATGCCCCGAAGATACAGATCGCCCCGAATCATCCGTATTTACCGACCGGTTCGGCGCGCCCTTCTCCTCACATGACACGCTGCCCTCATGTCGATCGCCCGATCCGTCGCTCTCTTCGTCGTCGCCGCGCTCTTCGAGATCGGGGGCGCCTGGCTGGTCTGGCAGGGCGTGCGCGAGCACCGGGGCTGGATCTGGATCGGGGCGGGCGTCATCGCGCTGGGCGCCTACGGCTTCGTCGCCACGCTTCAGCCGGACGGCGAGTTCGGCCGCATCCTCGCCGCGTACGGCGGGGTCTTCGTCGCCGGCTCGATCGCCTGGGGCATGGTCGCCGACGGCTACCGCCCCGACCGCTGGGACGTGATCGGCGCGCTGATCTGCCTCGCCGGCATGGCAGTGATCATGTACGCCCCCCGCAGCCACTGACCCCGGCACCTGCCTATCCTGACCCCCGTACCGATCAGCTGTCCGAGGAGTCCGCCATGGCCGCCACCCCGATCGCCGTCATCACCGGAGCGAGCAGCGGCATCGGCGCCGCGACCGCCCGGCAGCTCGCCGCCGCCGGCTACCGCGTCGTGGTGACCGCCCGCCGCAAGGACCGCATCGAGGCGCTCGCCGCCGAGATCAACGAAGCGGGCCACCAGGCCACGGCCTACGCGCTGGACGTCACCGACCGCGATGCGGTGAACGAGTTCGCCACGGCGTTCCGTACCCTCGCCGTCCTCGTCAACAACGCGGGAGGCGCGCTCGGGGCCGACCCCGTCGCCAGCGGCGACCCCGCCGACTGGCGGCAGATGTACGAGACCAACGTCATCGGCACGCTCAATGTCACCCAGGCCCTGCTCCCCGCCCTCACCGCGAGCGGCGACGGCACGGTGGTCATCCTCTCCTCCACCGCCGGCCTCTCCACGTACGAGGGCGGCGGCGGTTACGTGGCCGCCAAGCACGGCGAGCACGTCCTGGCCGAGACCCTCCGCCTGGAGATCGTCGGCACCCCGGTCCGCGTCATCGAGGTCGCTCCGGGCATGGTCAAGACCGAGGAGTTCGCCACCACCCGCTTCCGCGGCGACGCCGAGAAGGCCGCCAAGGTGTACGCGGGCGTCGACGCACCCCTCACCGCCGACGACGTGGCCGACACCATCTCCTGGGCCGTCACCAGGCCCAGCCACGTCAACATCGATCTCCTGGTCGTCCGCCCCCGCGCCCAGGCCTCCAACTCCAAGGTCCACCGCACCGCCTGACCGGAACGGACCGGACGGGACGGGATAGGGCCGAGCAACACCGGGGCGAACCGGACGCGGCCGGGGCCGAGCAACACCGGAACGAACCGGACCAGACCGGACAGGAAGCAGCCGGACAGAAAGGGGCCCGGGACACACCCACCCGCGTCCCGGGCCCCTCCGCCCACCGCGCGCGAAGAACCAACGAAGAACCAACGACGAATCGATGTAGAACCGATTCAGCCCTTCACGCACACGATCTGCTTGAGCTTGGCGACGACCTCCACCAGGTCCCGCTGCTGCTCGATGACCTTCTCGATCGGCTTGTACGCGGCCGGAATCTCGTCCACGACGCCGGAGTCCTTACGGCACTCCACGCCCCGCGTCTGGTCCTCCAGATCACGCGTCGAGAAGCGTCGCTTCGCGGCGTTCCGGCTCATCTTCCGACCGGCGCCGTGCGAGGCCGAGTTGAAAGACTTCTCGTTCCCGAGGCCCTTCACGATGTACGAACCCGTGCCCATCGACCCCGGAATGATCCCGAAGTCCCCGGACCCCGCGCGGATCGCACCCTTACGCGTGACCAGCAGGTCCATGCCCTCGTACCGCTCCTCCGCCACGTAGTTGTGGTGGCAGGAGATGACCGGTTCGAAGGTCACCTTGGCCTTCTTGAACTCCTTGCGGACCACGTTCTGGAAGAGCGCCATCATGATGGCCCGGTTGTGCTTCGCGTACTCCTGCGCCCAGAACAGGTCGTTCCGGTACGCCGCCATCTCCGGGGTGTCGGCGATGAACACCGCCAGATCCCGGTCGATCAGGTCCTGGTTGTGCGGCAGCTTCTGCGCCTGCCCGATGTGGAAGTCGGCCAGCTCCTTGCCGATGTTCCGCGATCCGGAGTGCAGCATCAGCCAGACCGAACCCGCCTCGTCGAGGCAGAACTCGATGAAGTGGTTGCCCGATCCGAGCGTCCCCATCTGCTTCGTGGCACGTTCCTGACGGAACTTGACCGCGTCGGCCACCCCGTCGAACCGTCCCCAGAAGTCGTCCCAGCCCGGCGCCCGGAAGCCGTACAACCCGTCCGGCTCCACGGCGTCGTCGTGCATGCCCCGGCCCACCGGAATGGCCTGCTCGATGCTCGACCGCAGCCGGGACAGGTCGCCCGGCAGGTCATTGGCCGTCAGCGAGGTCTTCACCGCGGACATTCCGCAGCCGATGTCCACACCGACCGCCGCCGGACAGACCGCACCGTGCATCGCGATCACCGAACCGACCGTCGCGCCCTTGCCGAAATGGACGTCCGGCATGACGGCGAGACCCTTGATCCAGGGCAGCGTGGCCACATTGCGCAGCTGCCGCATCGCGACGTCCTCGACCGAGGCCGGGTCGGCCCACATGCGGATGGGAACCTTCGCCCCCGGCACCTCTACATAAGACATAGTTCCTCGATTCCCCCGAAAAGTCTGAAAGCGCAAAACCGGTGCCAAGGTCGGCAAATGAGTCGGTCGACCGGCATTCACAGCGGCGCGTGCGATACACATTGTGTCCACCGGTCGCCATCGGGCGGCAACCGTTTTTCGCACGAAGGGAGCCCAGGACCGTGCGACGAATGGCCTTCGTAACCGGCACCGCGCTACTGGCAGCGCTCGTCGTCGGCTGCAGCGCCGACTCCGGAACCGGTGGTTCCGCAGCCGACGGCAAGCCCGGCGAGGAGACCGTCGCCGCCGCGGCACCCGGCAAGTACCGCACCCTTCCCGAGCCTTGCCGCGCCGTCGAGACCTCGACACTGAAGGACCTGCTTCCGGGCGCCGCCGAACTCACCGAGGAACAGCAGCAGAAGGTGTACGAGGGCACCGCCTCCGTCACCTACAACACCGATCGCCGGGTCGGCTGCAACTGGAAGTCCGAGGACCCTTCCTCCTCGCACACCCTGTCCATCGACTTCGAGCGCGTCGTGTCCTACGACCCCGCGGTGAGCGACGACGACCGCGCCCGCGAGGTGTACACGAAGCAGGAGACCGCCGCCGGGCTGTCCTCCCCCTCCGCGACCCCCGACGTCGCGAAGAGCACGGAGAACGCGGCGGACGAGGACACGGACAAGGACGAAGACAAGAGCACGGAGAAGGACAAGGGCAAGGACAAGGAAGCCGGGAAGGGCAAGGACGGGAAGGAGCAGACGCCCGCCGCCTCCGACGACGCCTCCGACCCCACCTCGCACGCCCTGACCGGCCCCACCACCGAGGACGACAGCACCGACGGCGAGAACACCGACGACGGCACCGGCACCCCGGACGAGAGCCTCCAGCCGCGCGTTCTCGACGACCTCGGCGACAGCGCATTTCTGGATGATCTGCCCACCCGGGCAGGTTCCACCGCACAGCACCGCACGGTGAAGGTGGTATTCCGCACATCGAACGTCATCGTGACCGTCGAGTACGCCGAGCAGCCGACCGTCTCCACCGTGGTCCCCGACAGCAAGGAACTGCAGGAGAAGGCCCAGGCACTGGCCCGGAAGCTGGTCGAGAAGTTCAGCGAATGACCCGTCCCGGGCACCCCTGACCCACGTCCTCCCCGACCACCGGGCCCCCGGCCGAGGCGGCATCCGGTCGCAGTCCGTCGTACCGTGGCCCTCCGGAAAACCCTCCGGAGCCGCTTCCGGGACACCCTCCGGACCACCGGCCGACCGGCCGCCCGACCATGTGGCAGCCCGCCCGACCGCCCGACCGACCACGTGGCAGCCCGCCCGACCACCCGCCCGACCACCTGGCAGCCCGCCCGCCGCGCCACCCGAGTGAAGGAACCATGCACCGTTCAGCCCCGCGACTCTCCCGCATACTCGCCTGCGCCGCCGTCCCGGTGATGCTCGTCGTCGCCGGCTGCTCGTCGGACTCCGGCGACAAGAAGGAATCGGGCTCGTCCGCGTCGTCCGCATCGCCGAGCGCGAGCAAGAAGGCGGAACCGACCGTCGAGCCCGCGAAGTTCGCCGCGCTGCCCGACCCGTGCAAGTCGATCACCCAGAAGACGGTCACATCCCTGGTCCCCTCGGCGAAGTCCAAGAACGGCACGGCCGCCAGCTCCAGCGACACCGCCTCCCGCGCCGGCTGCTCCTGGAACGGCCTCGACGACAACGGTGTGAAGGGCTCCCAGTACCGCTGGCTCGACGTCGGCTTCACCCGCTTCGGGTCGGACCAGGCCCTGGGCAGCGGTGCCAAGCGCGCGCAGCAGGACTTCGCGAAGCAGGTCGACAAGGCGAAGGCGGCCGAGGGCGCCAAGAAGGTCGTCGAAGCACCCGCCGCGGGCATCGGGGACCAGGCGAGCACGATCGCCTACGACCTCAGCAAGACCGGCGAGGACTTCAAGTACGCCACGGTCGTGACCCGTACCGAGAACGTCGTCATCACCCTCACCTACAACGGTGCGGGCTACGCGGGCGCGAAGACCCCCTCCGCCGGCGACATCCTGAAGGGCGCCGAGAAGGCGGCCAAGGAAGCGGTGGCCGCGGTCGCCTCCGGCTCGGCCACACCGGGCGAGAAGGCCACGGACAAGGCGGACGACCCCAAGTCCTCGGACGGCAAGACCGACGACGACAAGTCCGACGACAGCAAGAAGTCGACGGACAAGAAGAAGACCTCCGCCCACAAGTCGTCCGTCAGGAAGACCAGCTAGCGGCGCCCGGCCCGTCCGACGGGCCGGCCGCGGCGCCGGCCCGGAGGCGGCTTCACGAAGCCCGGTGCTCCCCCGAGCACCGGGCTTCGCCCCTCCCCGCGCAATGCCCCGCGCCCCCATGTGCCAGGCTGTGCCCGCCAGAAGTCACAGCACGACGCCGACACATGACGTCGGATACGGGAAACGGGGAGGGAACGCGGGTGGCCGCGATGCAGCTGACACGCACCCACCGGATACTCATCGGTCTCGTGGTCGCCGGAGCGGTGCTCATCGCCGCGATCGGGTTCGCGGGGTCGTACGCGGCGGTGCGCGAACTCGCCCTCCAGAAGGGCTTCGGGGACTTCTCGCTGGTCTTCCCGATCGGCATCGACGCGGGCATCTGTGTCCTGCTCGCGCTGGACCTGCTGCTGACCTGGCTGCGCATCCCGTTCCCGCTGCTGCGCCAGACCGCCTGGCTGCTGACCGCCGCGACGATCGCCTTCAACGGCGCCGCGGCCTGGCCCGACCCGCTCGGCGTCGGCATGCACGCGGTCATCCCGGTGCTGTTCGTGGTCTCCGTCGAGGCCGCCCGCCACGCGGTGGGCCGGATCGCCGACATCACGGCCGACAAGCACATGGAGGGCGTCCGCCTCACCCGCTGGCTGCTCTCCCCCGTCCCGACGTTCAAGCTGTGGCGCCGGATGAAGCTCTGGGAGCTCCGCAGTTACGAGCAGGTCATCAAGCTCGAACAGGACCGGCTGATCTACCAGGCCCGCCTCCAGGCCCGCTTCGGCCGCAACTGGCGCCGCAAGGCCCCCGTCGAGTCCCTGATGCCGCTGCGCCTGGCGAAGTACGGCGTCCCGCTCGCCGAGACCGCCCCGGCCGGCCTGGCCGCCGCGGGCATCGAACCCGCCCTGCTCCCCCCGGCTCTGACCCAGGCCGAACCGGGCGAGTTCCAGCCCCAGTTGCCGTACGCCCCCGAGCAGCAGTACGCCCAGCAGTACGAACAGGGCCACGACCAGCAGGAACACCACCAGCAACAACAACACCAGCAGGCCCGACAGCAACAACAGCAACAGCGCCCGCAGCACAGCCACCCCTCCGGCCCCGGCGCCGCCGAGGAGTGGCCCCAGGACTGGCCCCAGGACTGGGCCCAGGAAGGGCCCGGCTCGCACGAGAGCCCCTGGTTCGCGGCGCCCCAGGTCCCGGACGAGGCGTACGAGAGCGCCTACAACCCGACGTACGTCGAGGGCCTGGAGCCGACCCCGGTGATGGTCCCCACGGGCCCCGGCGGCCGCACCCGCCCCCTGGGCAGCGTGGGTACGATCGGCGCCGTTCCCGGCCCCCGCACCGCGCAGCACCAGCAGCAGCAGGAACAGGGGCAGGAACAGCCCCAGCAGAACCACGAGGCCCAGGAACAACTCCAGGAACAGCTCCAACTCCAGGAGCAGCCCCAGGAGCCCGAGCCGGACCCCGCCGAGTGGGCGCAGGAGGACGCGGAGTTCGCCGTGATCGCGTACGAGGTGTTCGCCGCGTTCGTGAACCAGCACAACGACTTCCCGAGCGTCGACGCCCTGGACATACACGTCACGGACGGCCACAACGTCAGGCACCCGCGCAGCGCGGCACTGATCCGCCGCATGATGCCGGAGTTCAAGAACCGCTACCACGCCGAACTCGAAGCGGACCACATCGCCTGAGAGCCGCAGCGACGCCGAAGGGCCGCCACCCGATCCACCGGGTGACGGCCCTTACGTGATCAACAGACCGGAATGAACCGGAACCAACCGCTACGCGCCCAGCAGCCCGCGCACCCGGTCGGCGCCCACGGCCAGCAGCAGCGTGGGCAGCCGCGGCCCGGTGTCCCGGCTGACCAGCAGCCGGTACAGCAGCGCGAAGAACGACCGCTGCGCGACCTTCAGCTCGGGCGTCGGCTTGGCGTCCGGCTCCAGGCCCGCCAGGATCTTCGGCACGCCGTAGACGAGCGTGGTGAGCCCGTCCAGCGACCAGTGCGAGTCCAGCCCCTCCACGAGCAGCCGCAGCGACCGGCGGCCCTGCTCGTCCAGCGAACCGAGCAGCTCCTTGTCCGGCTCGTCGCGCACGATCGTGCGGGCCTCGGCCGGGACCTGGTTGGTGATCCAGTTCTCCGCTCGGTCCAGCCGCGGCCGCGCCTCGTCCAGCGAGGTCAGCGGGTTCTCCGGGTCCAGCTCGCTCAGGATGCGCAGCGTCTGCTCGTCGTGCCCGGCCGTGATGTCGACGACCGAGGCGAGCGTCCGGTACGGCAGCGGGCGCGGCGTGCTCGGCAGCTCACCGGCGGCCGTACCGATGGCCCGCGCGTACGCGGCGGCGTCGGCCGGCAGCACCGAGCCGTCGGCGACCTTGCGCGCCAGCGAGTCCCACTCGTCGTAGAGCCGCTGGATCTCCTGGTCGAAGGCGATCTTGAAGGACTGGTTGGGCTTGCGGCGCGCGTACAGCCAGCGCAGCAGCGGCGCCTCCATGATCTTCAGCGCGTCGGCCGGGGTCGGCACGCCGCCCTTGCTGGAGGACATCTTCGCCATGCCGGAGATGCCGACGAAGGCGTACATCGGGCCGATCGGCTGCACCCCGTCGAAGATCTCGCGGACGATCTGGCCGCCGACGACGAACGACGAGCCCGGCGAGGAGTGGTCCACCCCGCTCGGCTCGAAGATCACGCCCTCGTACGCCCAGCGCATCGGCCAGTCGACCTTCCAGACCAGCTTGCCGCGGTTGAACTCGCTCAGCCGCACCGTCTCGGCGAAGCCGCAGGCCGTGCAGGTGTAGTTCAGCTCGGTGCTGTCGTCGTCGTACGACGTGACGGTGGTGAGGTCCTTCTCGCAGTTGCCGCAGTAGGGCTTGTACGGGAAGTAGCCGGACGAGCCGCCGCTGCCGTCGTCCTCGCTCGCCGCGCCGGAGCCCGCCTCGGCCTCCAGCTCGGCCTCGTCGACCTTCTTCTGCTGCGGCTTCTTGCCGCCCTTGGCGCCCGCGGCCGCCGGGTCCTTCTTCGTCCGGTACCGGTCGAGGACGGCGTCGATGTCGGCGCGGTGCTTCATCGCGTGCAGGATCTGCTCGCGATAGGTGCCCGCCGTGTACTGCTCGGTCTGGCTGATGCCGTCGTACTCGACACCCAGCTCGTCCAGCGCGGCGGTCATGGCGGCCTTGAAGTGCTCGGCCCAGTTCGAGTACGCGGACCCGGCCGGGGCGGGCACCGAGGTCAGCGGCTTGCCGATGTGCTCGGCCCAGGACTCGTCGACGCCCGGGACACCGTTCGGCACCTTGCGGTACCGGTCGTAGTCGTCCCACGAGATCAGGTGCCGGACGGTGTACCCCCGGCGGCGGATCTCGTCGGCGACCAGGTGCGGGGTCATGACCTCGCGGAGGTTGCCCAGGTGGATCGGGCCCGACGGGGAGAGGCCGGACGCGACGACGACCGGTTTGCCAGGCGCACGACGCTCCGATTCGGCGATGACATCGTCCGCGAAGCGGGAGACCCAGTCGGTCTCTGTGCTGCTCTGACTCTGAGCCACGGTCTGCACGTCCTTCTCTCTTGTAGGACTCGTAGGAAACACCCTTGTGGGACTCATAGGGGCACCGCCCATTCTCCCAGGTCCCACCGGCAGCGCGAAAACGGCTTTGCACCCCGTGGGATACTGGGCGTGATCCCTTGTACTCCTACGGAAACGGCAGCCAGCTCATGGCCTCGGTCAATTCCCTCGCTTCCACGCTCCAGCAGCAGCTCGCGGACGCCCTGACGGCAGCCCTGCCGGATGCCGGCACCGCGGACCCGCTGCTGCGACGAAGCGACCGGGCCGACTTCCAGGCCAACGGCATCCTGGCCCTCGCCAAGAAGCTCAAGGGCAACCCCCGCGAGCTCGCCTCGCAGGTCACCGCCGCGATCCCGGCGGGCGGCCTGATCAAGGAGATCGAGGTCTCCGGCCCCGGATTCCTCAACATCACGCTCACCGACAAGGCGATCATCGAGACCCTCGCCGCGCGCGCCGCGGACGACGAGGGCCGGCTCGGGGTGCCGTACAACAGCGCCGCGGGCACGACCGTCGTCGACTACGCCCAGCCGAACGTGGCCAAGGAGATGCACGTCGGCCACCTGCGCTCCGCGGTGATCGGTGACGCGATGGTGCAGATCCTGGAGTTCACGGGCGAGTCCGTGGTCCGCAGGCACCACATCGGCGACTGGGGCACCCAGTTCGGCATGCTCATCCAGTACCTGACCGAGCACCCGGGCGAGCTGACCCACGAGGGCGACGGCGGCGAGGTGGACGGCGAAGCCGCCATGTCCTCGCTGAACCGGCTCTACAAGGCCTCGCGCGCGCTCTTCGACTCGGACGAGGAGTTCAAGGCCCGCTCCCGGGACCGCGTCGTGGCGCTCCAGGCCGGTGACGCGGAGACGCTCGCCATGTGGCAGCGCTTCGTCGACGAGTCGAAGATCTACTTCTACTCGGTCTTCAACAAGCTCGACATGGAGATCCGGGACGCCGACATCGTCGGCGAGTCCGGCTACAACGACATGCTTGAGGAGACCTGCCGGATCCTTGAGGAGTCGGGCGTCGCCGTCCGCTCCGAGGGTGCACTCTGCGTCTTCTTCGACGACGTGAAGGGCCCGGACGGCAACCCGACGCCGCTGATCGTCAAGAAGTCGAACGACGGCTACGGCTACGCGGCGACCGACCTCTCCGCGATCCGCGACCGGGTGCGGAACCTCAAGGCGGACACCCTGCTGTACGTCGTGGACGCCCGGCAGGCCCTGCACTTCAAGATGGTCTTCGAGACCGCCCGCCGGGCCGGCTGGCTGAACGAGGACGTCAAGGCCGTCCAGCTCGCCTTCGGCACAGTGCTCGGCAAGGACGGCAAGCCGTTCAAGACCCGTGAGGGCGAGACGGTCCGGCTGGTCGACCTCCTCGACGAGGCGATCGACCGGGCCTCCACCGTCGTGCGCGAGAAGGCCAAGGACCTCACCGAGGACGAGATCACCGAGCGCGCCACGCAGGTCGGCATCGGCGCGGTGAAGTACGCGGACCTGTCGACGTCGGCCGCCCGCGACTACAAGTTCGACCTGGACCAGATGGTCTCGCTGACCGGCGACACCAGCGTGTACATCCAGTACGCCCACGCCCGGTCCCGCTCCATCAAGCGCAAGGCGGGCGAGCTGAAGTCCCAGCCCCACCCGGAGCTGGAGCTGGCCCCGGCCGAGCGCGCGCTGGCCCTGCACCTGGACCAGTTCGCCGAGGTCCTGGCCGAGGTCGCCACCGCGTACGAGCCGCACAAGCTGGCCTCGTACCTCTACCAGCTGTCGTCGCTCTTCACGACGTTCTACGACCAGTGCCCGGTGCTGAAGCCCGAGGTCCCCGGCAATGTGGCCGAGAACCGCCTCTTCCTCTCGGACCTCACCGCCCGCACCCTGCACCAGGGCATGGAGCTGCTCGGCATCCGGACCCCCGAGCGCCTCTGACCCCCGAGCGCCTCCGGCCGGGACGCCGGCCGGTCGTCCGTACGGACTCCGTACGCACCGGCCCGGTGGCCGTGACCACGAGGGACGCCAGGGTCTTTCGTTCGGATCAGCCAGGCATGATCCAAACGAGAGGCCCTAGTCCCACTCCTTGGGCACCCACTGGGCCGTGTCGTACCGGTACATGTACTTCGGCCGTGCCTGGATGCTGCTGGTACGGAAGGGCTTCCCGCCGTCGTCGATGCGCAGCATCCCTGTCCGGCCGCCGCTGCTCCACTCCAGGTCCAGGTACCAGCTGACGTCGTGCCCTTCGACGTGGACCTTGAGGTCGAACACCTCCACGTCGGTGGAGGACACCTGGAACGGGAAGTCCTTCGGCGGCACCCGTGTCTCCCCCTGCTGCCCCGCCACCGGGGTGAGGTTCGGCCGGGTGTCGTCGAGGTCGACATCGAAGGACTGCGGAGTCACACCGCTCCCGCAGCCCTCGCCCATGGAGTACGCCGACCACGCCAGCGGCGCCTTCCGGGACAGCGTCCGCACATGCAGTCCGTTCAGCACGACGGGCAGGCCCGACTTCCCCTGCACGGTGACTTCGAGCTGCATGCTGCCGCCGTCCACCCCGCCGAGCGTCTTGGCCCAGCCCCGGGTGCCCTGCGGCGAGGGCGGCGGAGGGACATCCTCCGGCTTCTGGTCCAGTACGTAGTGCTGGCCGCAGGGCTCTTCCCAGTTGTACGAGCTGATCGTGGCGCTCAGCGGCACGCCCCCGCTCTGCTGCCCACCCGGCCCGGCTCCGGTGCCGCGCTTCCCGGACGTGGCGGAGGCGCCGCCGGACGGCGGGGACGAGACGGTCGCCGAGCCGGACGGTACGGTCTTGCCCGACTTCTTCGTCCCGCTGGGCGAGGCAGTGATGCTCGGGTCGAGGCCGGACCGGGCGCGCGCGTCGTCGTCCGGGCCCTTCGCGTCCACGGCGGGGAGGTTGCTGAGATCGTCCTTGTCCGAGCCCGACAGATTGCTGACGACGATCGAGGTCGGCACGGTCAGCGCGACGACGGCGACGGCCGCGAGCAGCACCCGCATCCGTGCGGAGGCCAGGAACCGCCGGGGCCGGCTCGGCCCACCGGCCAGAATCATGGGTTCGGGTTCGGGTTCGGGTTCGGGTTCGGGTTCGGGTTCGGGCTCGGACACGGACACGGACACGGACACGGACACGGGCGTACTCCCGGACGCATCGCAACCGGCTCCGGCCCCGGCCCCGGCCCCGGAATCCGCATCCCGCACCGGCTCTTCAGAAGCAGGAACAGGAGCAGGAACAGCCGCAGGAGCAGCCTGGGCAGGGCGCCGCCGCGCCGCATCCGCCACGATCCACCGCCGGTGCAGCTCCACCAGCTCTTCCGAAGTCGCCGCACACAACCGCGCCAGCCGCTCCACCGGGGCGTACTCGTTCGGCACCGCGTCACCGTTGCAGTAACGGTGCAGCGTCGACGTGCTGACGTGCAGTCTCCCGGCGAGCACCCCGTAACTGCGTCCCGAACGTTCCTTCAGTTCCTTCAGCAGAGCCGCGAATTCCCCGGCCTCCGGCGTCACCACTGCGGCGTTCCCCCTCCTGGTTCGTCCCGGAACGCCGTTCCAGGGACGTGGAATCTGCCCAGGTCACAGTACGCGCAGCCATTCCAGCATCCCCAATGGGCTGTTCGGCGTTGCGGCCGGAATCCGTCACCCCGCAATCTGTGAACACACCGCAGCGACCACCGGGACAACGCAGTGCGAATCCACTTCCGCATCGAGCCCATCGATGCCGTGGCCATCGGAGTGGTGATCGTGTCCACCGCGATCGTCATGTTCCTGATCTGCCACAACTGACCGAACACCATCACCAGCACACGGGGAGTACCAGCACCATGCGCAACCACATCCGCACCACCGCCCTCGCCGCGACCGCCCTCCTGGCCGCCCTCTCGCTCACCGCCTGCGGCGGCAACGAGAACGGCAACGACGGCAAGACCGACGCGGCGGCTCCGGCAGCGAGCAGCACCGTCACCCCCGACACGGGCAAGGACGCCGAGGACGCGAAGGGGACCGGCGGCGGCAAGACCGACGCGCCCGCCGAGAACGTCTCCACCGCGTCCAAGGGCTCCACCGGCGGCAGCGGCAGCGGCAGCAGCAGCAGCGGGAAGAGCGGCTCCGGCACCACCGGGAGCGGCAGCAAGTCCCCCGTCACCTGCACCGGCTCGAACACCAAGGTCACCGTCACCAAGGTGAGCCGCCCCATCAACCACCTGCTGCTCACCGCGACCAACACCGGTTCCGCCCCCTGCTACGCGTACCACGCTCCGGCGCTCCGGTTCGACGACGCCCAGGCCGCCTTCCCGGTCCTCCGCGACAGCATCCCGCAGGCCGTGGTCACCCTTGAGCCGGGCCAGTCCGCCTACGCCGCGATCGGACTGTCCGGTGAGCCCGACGGGCAGGAACTGCACAAGGGCACCCACCTCTCGGTGTACTTCACCGGCAAGGCCAACCAGGGCTCCACGGGCGCCGCGGCCGAGCTGACGCTCCCCGCCGGCACGTCATGGGGCGACAACGGCTTCGTCACCTACTGGCAGAGCGAAATGGCCGACGCCCTCACGTTCTGATCCTCCGGTGTCCGGCCTCGGCGAAGGCGGCGAGCCCGGTAGCCGGGTACCACGCCGGACCGCGCGGGACCACGTTGCCGCCCCACCCCACCGCGGGCACGCTACCGGTGGGCGGAGGGGCGGCCCGCGGAGAGCGCCGTCCGGATGACCATCTCGATGTCATCGCTCTGGGCGTCCGAGCCTCCCGGGCCGAGATTGACCATGACCGTCGCCCTTCTGCCGTCGACCGTGGCACCGGCCATCGTCTCGTACCCCAGGAAGTCACCGGTGTGCCCCCAGTAGAGACCGCCGCCGGGCAGCGGCCTGCTCTCCAGGCCGAGGCCGTACGCACGGCCGTCCTTGCCGCCGGTGCACCGGGTCTTCATCATTTCCCGGAGCTCGGCCGGGCGCAGCAGGTCGCCGCGGAGGAGAGCGCCCAGGAACCGGTTGAGGTCGGTGCCGCTGGAGATCATCCCGCCGGCCGCGCCGCCGACGGACGGGTCGACCTTCGTGATGTCCAGGAGCGGCGCGTCCTTGCCGGGCTGCGCGTACCCGCGCGGGTGCGGGCCGGGGATCGCCGAGCCGCGCGGCATGTACGTCTCGTGCAGGTGCAGCGGTTCGATGATGCGCTCGCGGACCTCCTCGGCGTACGTGTTGCCGGTCACCTTCTCGATGATCAGGCCGGCGAGCAGGTAGTTCGTGTTGGAGTAGTCCCAGCCGGTGCCCGGCTCGAAGACCCGGGGGTGTTTGAGCGCCAGGGCCACGAGATCGCGGGGGTCATGGCGGACCAGCGGGTTGGCGACGACTTCCTGCGGCTTGAGGTGGTCGAGGAAATCGGGCAGGCCGCTGGTGTGCTGGAGCAGCTGACGGACGGTGATCTGCCGTCCGTCGTTGCCGTGTCCGCGGACGACGCCGGGCAGGTAGCGCTCCACCGGAGCGTCGAGGCGGACGCGATGCTCTCCCACCAGTTGGAGCATGGCCGTCGCCGTGAACATCTTGGTCATGCTGCCGATCCGGAATCTGCTGTCGCGATGAACCGGCGTGTGGCTCTCCACATTCGCGACGCCACTGGTCAGCACCGTGCTGCCGCGCCGGTCCCGCACCTCGGCGAGGGCTCCGGGCGCGCCGTCGACGGTGGTCAGCCGCTGGAGAATCTCCTGCAGCCGGGTGCGGTCGGTGGCCGACCCATAGCCCGCGGACCCGTGGCTCGCGGACACTGCGGCGGTGGTCGTGGCGGCAGCGCTCCCCGGTAGCGCTGCTCCCCCGACGCCGAGCGCCACGGCGAGTGTGAGTGCACCGGCCGGTGCGCGCTTCTGCTTCATCACGTGTACGTCCTCAATCCTCGAAGTACTGGCCGCAGCACGTGGTCTGACGGTTCCTCACACCTCGCTGCCCTGTGCCCTCCAAGGTGCCCGGCGGGCGGGGGCCGACGCGATGGGGCGATCATCCGGATCGATGGTCGGGCTATCCCCCTGTCGCGGTGCCCGCGCCCCGGCTCCGCCGCGCAACTCATACTCCCGAAAGGGCAGTCGACCGTAGAATCGGAAAGCGGGCCCGAGGGGGAAGCGTGCGTACGAAGAGCGGTCGCATACCGCCGTCAATTCGTTGATCGACGACGACCCGGTGCGCAGCGACCGGGTCCTCCGCGCCGACAAGCTCTGGAGCTGTACGGGAGAGGGCTGCCATGTCCGAGGCGAACGACCGGGTCCGCCCCGGCGGAACAACCCGGCTCAAGTCCTTGGCCTCCATTGTCGCCGCCGCGCTCCTGGCCGCCCTCCTGCCGCTCCTGGTCGCCCTGTGGGCCGGAGACGGCGCCCGGAAACTGATCACCGGCGAGTCCGCCACCGTCCGCAGCGTCACACAGTGCGTGGAAGGCGGCCCGCAGTTGCCGGCCGCCCACTGCTACGGAACGTGGACGTTCAGGGACGGCCGCACCGCCTCCGGCAAGATCACCGGCGCCGAGGTGTCCGCCGGTGACACGATCTTCGCGGGCGGCGGCTGGGCGTACGACTCCACGTCGCCGCTCCACCGGCAGGTCTGGACACCGGTCACGATCTTCGGAGCCGGAATTGCCGTCCTGGCCGTCTCCTGGCTGAACTACCGCAAGAACCAGGGCCGTTCCACCCCTGCCCGGGGCTGAGGGACCGGCGCCGGTCCCTCAGCCCGTACGAGGGTCTCAGACGCCGTCCGGCGTCCGGGGAGCACGCCGCATGGCCCACAGCTTCGGTCCGCCGCCCGGCAGTTCCGCCTCGCCGAGCACCGTGAAGCCGAAGTGCTCGTAGAAGGGCAGGTTGTCCGGCTTGGAGGACTCCAGGTAGACCGGCAGGCCCGCCGCGTCGGCCTTGGCCAGGCCGGAGCGCAGCAGTGCCGCCCCGTGCCCCTGCCCCCGGGCGGCCGGGTCCGCGCCGACCACCGCCAGGTACCAGTGGGGCTCCTTCGGCCCGTGCTCGGCCGCCAGCTCCACCGCCTCGCGGAACAGCGGAGCCCGGTCGCCGAGGATGTCCACCAGCTCCTGGACAGTCTCCGCGTCGGGAACGGCCTTCGCCTGGCCCTCCGGCGACACCCAGAAGGCGGCCGCCGCGCCGGTGCGCTCGCACACTCCGTGGCGGACGTACTGCCGGGCGAAGATCGTGCTGAAGTAGCGGGCCATCCCCTCCTCGCGGGAGGCGTCCCCGGGGAAGAACCAGCGCATCATCGGGTCGCCGTCGAAGGCACTGGCCAGCATGCGGCCGATCTGCTCAGCATCGTCGACCGTTGCCGTTTTCGGGGTGTTCGTCATCGACATGGAGCTCATTCTGCACACTTGCTGATCAACACCGACCGGCGGGCGACCCGTCAGCCGATCCAGGTCTCCACGGACTCGGCGCTGTACGCGGGCGCCCCGAGAAAGAGGTTCGACGGAGGGCGGCCGACGGCCGCGACGTTCACGACCGCCATCCCGGCCCGCCGTCGCCCGCTGGACGTGTCCCGCCAACGCAGCCACTGCCCGGCCCTCAGCCGGCGGGCAGGAGGAGCGGTGACCCGCCGGTCCCGGTCGGCGAAGACACGTACGCCGTCGGCCTCCATCGCGAGCCGCAACGGCGTGTCGCTCTCCAGCGGGCGAAGACTGTCGAACGTACGGAAGCGCGGCACGAACCCGTTCAGCTCGTCGCACTCCACTCGGTGGACAACGGGCCCGGACACCCCCTCGGGCAGCAGGAACCCCTTCGGCACCCGGCTCCGCAGCCGGGCTCCCTCGCCGCCCCGCGACGACACGGACCACCGCACGACGATCATCTGCACGACCACGCTGCCCGCATCCACACCGCCGAGCATCCCAGAACACACACCGGCCCGGCCGGCCGCACACCCACTCGTTACCATCGCCCGCATGGCGATGTTCGTGCACCTGACACCTGCGGCGAACGCTCCACGCCTCCGCCGCTCCGGAATACGGGCCATCAGCCAGGGCCGCGCCGCCTCACTGCCACGGGGCCTCTACTGCTTCCCCGTCCTCCCCTCGTACACCCTCACCCACCAGTGGCTGCGCGAACTGTCCCGGCGCAGCGGCCCGCGCGGACTCGTCGCCGTGCACATCCGTCTGCCGGACGACGAACCCGTCACCCTGGGCCGCTACCACCGCGACCCCGCGACCGTCACGGCCGCCGAAGCCGTACGCCGGGTCGCCGCCCTGCCCGACCCGCGCGGCTGGGAGGTGTTCGTCCCCCGGGCGGTCACCAAGCGCGAGGTGCACCGCATCCGCGCGGTCAGCCAGGTCACCGGCTGGCGGTACTTCCCCGACTCGAACGGCAAGACGCCCTGCACCTGTTTCGGCTGCCGGGTGCGCGGCGAGTACGGATCGCAGCGCCTGCGGCAACGCCGACCGCACCCCCTCGACGGCCCGGCCCCCGCGAGCGCGGTCCTCATACGCCGGATCGCTGCGGCGGGCAGCCCCGGCGACTCCGAACAGCTCATCCAGACGCTCCACTGGTTCGGGATGCGCCGACGCGGCCCGGTCGACCAACTGGCCCACCTCGCGGACCACCCGGACCCGAAGGTCCGCAGAGCCCTCGTATGGGCCGTCGAGAACTGGTCGTCCCGTGGCACCACGGAACTCCTCCACCGTCTCTCCCAGGACCCGGACGCGACGGTCCGGGAGGCCGTCGAATGGACTCCGCCCGAGCCCCGGTCCTGACCCCTGCGCACCCGTACAGATTTCTTGTACGGGTCGTACGCGCGTGACGCGGGCGCGCACGTGGAAGTTCGCTCCGTATGCACCCCGGAAAGCGGAAGCGCAAGAACGCGTCGGCAATGAAACTCGTGGGCAGACTGGTCGCCGTCTTCCGCAGGGCGGCCGGCCTGACCCAGTCCCAACTCGCGGGCCTGGTGGGCCACCAGGTCGAGACGATCGCCTCCATCGAGCAGGGCCGACGCGCCCTGCTGCCCGACCTCGCCGCCAAGCTGGACGAACGGCTGGACACCAAGGGCGCGTTGCAGGAGGCAGTGGCACACATGCCGGAGATCGACCTGATCCCGGCGTGGGCGGAGGAGTACTTGGAACTGGAGTGGGAGGCCCTGGCACTGTGCTTCTTCGCCAACCAGGTCCTGCCCGGTCTGCTCCAGACCGAGAACTACGCACGTGCCGTGTTCGACAGCCGAGTTCCCACGTTCAGCAGGGAGGAGATCGACGCACACGTGGACAAACGGCTGGAGCGTCAGGAAATCCTGCGCCGCGAAGTGCCACCGACCACCAGCTTCGTCATCTCCGAGGCCATTGTCCGAGACCGCCTCGGGGGCGATGAGGTGTACCGGGAAACCCTGCACCGTCTTCGGCACTGCGCCGGCCTGCCGGGCATCTCCCTCCAGGTCATGCCGCTGGGTCGAACGACTCACGCGGCGCTCGACGGGCCGTTCATCCTGCTGGAAACGCCGGACTATCAACGCGTCGCGTACACCGAAACTCAGCGCGGCAGCCAGCTCATCTCCAACCCGGACGAGATCAGCATCCTCGCCCAGAGATATGCGATGCTGCGGACGCAGGCTCTCAACGCCGAGGAAACGAAGGGCCTGTTGGACCGGCTGCTAGGAGAGTTATGAGCACCGCACGAGAGTGGTTCAAGTCCAGCTACAGCGGCAGCGAAGGCGGGGCCTGCCTCGAAGTCGCCTACGACTGGCAGAAGTCGAGCTACAGCGGCAGCGACGGCGGCGAATGCGTCGAGGTCGCCGCCCACACCACCGCCATCCACATCCGCGACTCCAAGAACCCCGACGGCCCCATGCTCACCGTCGCCCCCACCACCTGGTCGGCCTTCGCCGGCTTCGCCGCCGCCCGGCGAACCGTCTGAGCCCACACCCGCAGGAGGAACCCCACCACCATGGCTGTCATCCACCGCACCACCCTGACGCCCACCAAGCTGGAACTCCTCACCACCTGGCTCCCGAAGCAGCCCTGGTACCGCGCCACCGGGCAGCAGCCCGAGCCGGCCAGGACCGGCGGATTCCGCCTGGACGACCCGGCGGGCGAGGTCGGGATCGAGTTCATGGTGGTCACCGACACGTCAGGGGCCGAACCGGTCACGTACCAAGTGCCGTTCAGCTACCGGGGCACCCCGCTCGCGGGCGCCGACGAAGCACTCATCGGCACCATGGAGCACGGGGTACTGGGGCAGCGCTGGGTGTACGACGGGGCGCACGACCCGGTCGTCGTGGCCCAGCTGTTCGCGCTCGTCGCCGGCGAGGCCGAGCCGCAGATGCAGAGCACGAGCCACACCCCGGACCCGTCCGTCACCGCCCGGCTCGACGCACCGGGCATCACGGCGGAGCTCGCCGCCTTCGCCACCACCGACGCCCCGGACGGCACGGCCATCCTGGTCACGACGGCACCCGACGGACGCCAACTGGCCCTCCACCTCAACCGCGTACTCCAGCCCGGCCGGAACGCGAACGGCCAGGCGCTCGGCCGCGTCACCGCGCCCGCACCGCTGCCCGACGGCACCCCGGCGCCCACCGAATTCGTCGTGGTTCACGCACACCCGTAGCCGAACCGCAGCGCCCGGCCGGTTGTCAGTGGCCGGGCCTACAGTTTGGTCATGGCGACGCTCCCGAACCCACTCCCGTCCCTGGCCACGTCAGGGCTCCAACTCCCGCCCGGCACACTGGTGGACGCCACGATCGACGGCACCTGGCACGAGCCGCTGCTCTGGTGCGCCGACGAGCCCGCGTCCCACGGCACATGGCGCACGCTGCGCGCGGCCGGGCGGGCAGTCGGCCTGCTTCCCGTACTGATCGACGGCGGCAGACGCGACGAGTGGCCCGAGGACTGGGACCTGACCCCGGACAGCACGTCGTACCCCGGCGATCACGACGCCGAGGAAGTGCTCAGCCAGTACTGGGAGGACTGCGCGCCCGAGGAGCTCGACGCCGCCGAGGGCGACTGGCCGGGTCTGGCCCCCGTCCCGGCCGCCGAGGGACAGGACACCCCCGACGACCTGGCGGCCGCGATCGCCGAGGAGTGCGTCGGCCCGGACGGCTGGTACCCCGGCACACGCGTGGCGCTCGTCCCGGCCCGGCGCAGCGCGGACATACCGGCGGCGATCGGCTGGTCGGGCCCGCTCAACTACGAGGAGGACACGGCCCGGCTCTCTGCCGTGCTCCGCTCCTGGGAGGACCGCTTCGGCATACGGGTCGTGGTGCTGGGATTCGACACCCTGACGGTCTCGGTCGGGCGCCCGCCCACCACCCTCCCGGAGGCCCGCGCGGTCGCCGCCGAGCACTTCGCGTTCTGCCCGGACAACATCAACCAGAGCCCGCCGTACGACCTGGACGTCTACGCGGAGAAGGCGGTGCTGGGGCAGGAGACCTGGTCCTTCTGGTGGGACTGACCCGAACCGGCCGGAGGCCCTGAGTACGGCAGCTCATGTGCCGCACCGGGGCTTCCGGTTGAATCGCACGCATGCCCGACAACATCACGGACGACGCCCCCGACAGCACCGACAGTGCCCGGCACACCTGGGTCGCCTCACTGATCTCCACGGTCGTCACGCTCCCGCTCGCGTTCTTCGCCCTGGTGTACAGCATGCTTTCGCCGATGACCTGCGACTCCTGCTCGGAGGCGGATGCCGACCGATTCGACGCCAGTTTCGGTCCGGCCTGGACGGTCTCCTGCTGCGGCCTGCTCCTGGCCCTGGTCATCCTGGTGGCGAGCTGGGTGTTCACCAGGCGCAGGCCACCGACCGCGATCGGCCTCGCCGTGGCCGCACCCGCCACCGTGTTCTTCACCTGGGTCGCCTTCATGACCCTGATCAACTGGCCCTGAGCCTTCGAGCGAAGGAACACCGCCCATGAACGCCGAGCCGGCCCAGGGCGACGCCGCCCGCGCCGACCGCGCCGACCACCTCGCCCGTCTCGTCGAGGAGTTCCGCGCCCTGCCGGCCGACAACGACAGGAAACGCGAGATCATCGCCGAACTGGACGACAACGCGGCCGCGGGGCCGTTCCTCGTCTCGGTGGTCGCCGACGCCGGCGAGTACGACCTGGCCCGCACCGAGGCCGCCACCGTCCTGCGCCTGTGGCCCCCGACCGACCCGGACCTGCGCCACCGCGCGGGCAGGGCCCTGCTGGCGGCGCTGAACGACCCCGAGGAGGATCTGGTGCGCCAGTACGCGGCGATGGCGCTCGGCCCCTACGCCTCGGACGACCCGGCGGTCACCGAGGCCCTGACCGCCGCCGGAGGGGACGAGGAGGACCCCCTCGTCCAGGCCTGCGCGAGAGCCGCCCTGGAAGAGGCGGGCCTCGCCTGAGCACACCCGGACGGGCTTCGAGACAACCCGATCGCAATCCGGAACATCCTCTCTCACAAGCCCCGCGCCACCGGTACGGGACGGTGAACGAGGAGCTGGACCATGGCCCGAAGCCCCATCCGCGCGATCCGCGCGATCCGCCCCGTCCGCGCGATCCGCCATCGCAGACCCGGTGCCGACGGTCCCCGCCGGGGGAAACGTACTTGGCGCCGCTGGATCCCTTCGTGGCGGCAGGCCCTGAGCGGGGCCGTACTCGGACTCGTCGCGTCGGCCGGCCTGTTCGCCGTGGTGTACGCGTCCGTCGACATCCCGAACGAGAACGACGAGGCGCGCAGGCAGGGCACCGTCTACTACTGGGCGGACGGCAGCCAGTTGGTGAGCGTGGGCGCGGTCAACCGGCAGAACGTCACACTCGCCGACATACCCGATTCGGTGGAGAACGCGGTCATCGCCGCCGAGAACGAGACCTTCTACTCCGACCCGGGGGTATCGGCGACGGGCATCGCCCGCGCGGCCGTGAGCATCGTCAAGGGCGGTGAGACCCAAGGCGGCTCCACCATCACCCAGCAGTACGTGAAGAACACCTATCTCAGCCAGGAGCAGTCGGCCACCCGGAAGTTCAAGGAATTCTTCATCTCGCTGAAGCTGAACAACAAGCAGAGCAAGAAGGAGATCCTCCAGGGGTATCTGAACACCAGTTGGTTCGGGCGTGGCGCCTACGGCATCCAGGCGGCGGCGAACGCGTACTACGGAATCCCCGCGAAGGACCTCGACCCCGGTCAGGCGGCGCTGCTCGCGTCCCTGCTCAAGGGGGCGGAGCAGTACGACCCCGCGGGCGGCAAGGGCAACCACGAACGCGCCGTCGACCGCTGGGAGTGGATCCTCGACCGGCAGGTGGAGATCGGGACGATGACGAAGGCCGAGCGGGCCGCGTACCAGAAGTTCCCCGAGCCGAAGCCTGCCGCGAAGCCGACCAGCCTCGGCGGTCAGACCGGCTATCTCGTCGACATCGCCAACAAGGACATCAAGAAGCGTTCGGGCCTCACCGACAAGGACCTCTTCCGGGGCGGCTACCGGGTGCACACCACCTTCGACAAGGCCAGGGTGGGGCAGCTGGAGCGGGCCGTGCGCAGTGTGCGCCGGCGCGACCTCGACCCCAAGAAGCGTTCCGAGGACAAGTACGTCGAGGTCGGCGCCGCATCCGTGCGGGCCGACGGGGCCGTGGTCGCGGTGTACGGCGGAGCCGACGCGGTCACCCACTTCGCCAACAACGCCGACACCGCGGGTGTCCCCGTCGGTTCGGCCTTCAAGCCCTTCGTGCTGGCCGCCGCCCTTCAGCACGGCGACGGGATCTCCCTGGACAGCGGCTACGACAGCGGGGGGCGCCTGATCAAGAACGGCCCGTACACGGCGCTCCCCACCCCGTCGGGTGCCGGTCCCGGCCGGGCGATGGTCACCGCGCCGACGCCCCTGCGCGACGCTCTGATCAAGTCGTCCAACGCCACCTTCACGCTGCTCGGCAAGGACATCGGGCTGAAGAAGGTGAAGGAACTGGCGGTGTCGGCCGGACTGCACAAGGAGAGCCTGGCCCGTCTGGACAGGTCCTTCCCCCTCGGCACGTCCACACCGAGCGCGGTCAGGATGGCGGACGCGTACACCGCCTTCAGCAACGAGGGCATGAGGGCCGATCCCTACTCGGTGACCAGGATGACCCGGGACGGCGAGACGGTGGAGGGCTTCGGGAAGCCCGAGCCGCGACGCGCGATGGACGCCTCGGTGGCCAACGATGTCAACAACACCCTGGGGATGGTGGCCTGGACGCGGCTGGGCCAGGACGGGAAGCTCGCCACGTTCGCCAGGAGCAGGGCCGCCGACGGCCTCTCGGCGGGCGCGACCGGCGAGGACGACCGGATGAAGTCGGCCTGGTTCATCGGCCACACCGAAGGGCTGACCACGGCCGTCACGATGTTCCGCAACAAGCCGGGCACCCCTCAACTGCTGGGAATGCAGGGGGTGGGCGGGCTCGACTCGCAACGCGGCAATGTCTTCCCGCTCCGGATCTGGAACGCCTACGTCACGGGGAAGTAGGCCCACGGGGCAGGGGCCGACAGCGGCCTGGGGCCGAGAACCGACAGCGGCACGGGGCCGGAACTGACGACCGGACAAAGCAGCACCTCGCGCATTGGTCTTGACCAATCTCCTATTGTGTGAAGACTATGGCCGAAGCCGCCACAGAATCTTTACAAGCACCTCCGCTGGAGAAACACGCCCCATGCGCATATCCACCACCACAACCGCCGCCGCTTCCGCAGTGCTCGGCGGAGCCCTCGTCCTCGGCCTGACGGCCGTCCCGGCCGCACAGGCCGCACCCGCCGCCGACGCGGCGGCCTGCACCACCGACGCCTTCGGAATCGCCGGAAAGTACGGCGAGTTCGTCCTCGGTGACGACGTCCACACCCCCGACGCGGAAGGCGCGGTGGCCGTAGGTGGCAACGCCGACTTCCGCGGCGGCTTCAGCGCCGCCAACGAACTGACGGCCGCCGAGGTCGACGCCCTGCCCGGCCGGGCGTCCCTCGTCGTCCGCGGCGACCTGCTCAACGGCAGTTCCGTCACCGCGGTGATGAAGGGCAACGCGGCCGTCGGCGGCAAGGTCAGCGACCGCGCCCTCGAAATGCACTCCGGCACCTTCAGCAAGAACGCCGGGCTGATCGACTTCGACGCCGAGTTCGGCAAGCTCCGGTCCTACTCCGCCGCACTGGCGAAGGAACCCTCGACCACCGGCACCGAAGTGGAACTGACCGGCAGCAAACTCACCCTGGAGGGCGGGAACACCAGCCGCAACATCTTCGAGGTGACGGCCGAACAGCTCGAAGGCGCCAAGGACGTCTACCTCAAGGTCCCCGCCGGCGCCACCGCGATCGTCAACGTCAGCGGCACGACGTACGACATGGCCAAGGCCGGCACCACCGGCTTCTTCCTCTCCGGCGGCCAGGACTACGTGCTGGACGACAAGCTCCAGAGCGCCTCCGACGGCAAGGTCCGCTCCCGCCTGCTGTGGAACTTCCCCGACGCCACCGCGGTCACCAAGAGCAGCCAGGCCGCCTGGCCCGGCAGTGTGCTGGCCCCCAAGGCGCATCTGGAGCTGGGCACCGGCGCCCCCGTCAACGGCTCGGTCTGGGTCGCCTCGCTGCACGGCTCGGGCGGCGCGGAGACGCACCACTTCCCCTTCACCGGCTGCCTCCCGGAGACCGGCGAGACCCCGCCCCCGGCCACCCCGACCCCGGGCAACACCCCCGGCACCACACCGCCGGTGACCGGCACGCCCTCCGCCCCGGCGAGCACACCGCCGGCGAGCGGCACCCCGTCCGACAGCCCGTCCGAGTCCGCACCCGCCACCCCGGCCCCGTCGCAGAGCACACCCGGCGGCAAGGACGGCGACCTGGCCTCGACCGGCAGCAGCGGCACCGTCCCGCTGGCCATCGGCACCGTCGTGGTGCTCGCCGCGGGCGCCGGCCTGACCGTGGCGGCCCGCCGCCGCTCCAAGCGGGCCTGACGCGAAAGGGCGCCTGTGGGAACCCCGCACACACGGAAATCCCACAGGCGCCCCGGCGCCTGCCCGACTACGCGGAGAGCCGCCGCGCGACCTCCGTCGCCCAGTACGTCAGGATCATCTGCGCACCCGCGCGCCGGATCCCGGTCAGGCTCTCCAGGATCGCCGCGTCCCGGTCGATCCAGCCCTTCTCCGCGGCGGCCTCGATCATCGCGTACTCACCGCTGATCTGGTACGCCGCGACCGGCACGTCCACCGATTCGGCGACCTTCGCGAGGACGTCCAGGTACGGACCGGCCGGCTTCACCATGACCATGTCGGCGCCCTCCGCGAGGTCGAGCGCCAGCTCGCGCAGCGACTCGCGGGCGTTCGCCGGGTCCTGCTGATACGTCCGGCGGTCGCCCTTGAGCGAGGAGCCGACCGCCTCCCGGAACGGTCCGTAGAACGCCGAGGCGTACTTCACCGTGTAGGCGAGGATCGAGACGTCCTCGTGGCCCGTCTGGTCGAGCGCGTCGCGAATGACACCGACCTGGCCGTCCATCATGCCGCTGGGGCCCACCACATGGGCGCCCGCGTCGGCCTGGACCTGGGCCATCTCGGCGTACCGCTCCAGCGTCGCGTCGTTGTCGACCCGGCCGTCCTCGGTCAGCACACCGCAGTGGCCGTGGTCGGTGTACTCGTCCAGGCACAGGTCGGACATGATGACGAGATCGTCACCGACCTCCGCGCGCACCGCGCGCAGCCCGGCCTGGAGGATGCCGTCCGGGTCGGTGCCCGCCGTGCCCCGACCGTCCTTCTTCTCGTCCGTGGGAACGCCGAAGAGCATGATCCCGGAGACCCCGGCCGACACCGCCTCGACGGCGGCCTTCCGCAGGGTGTCCAGGGTGTGCTGCTGCACGCCGGGCATGGTCGAGATGGCGACCGGGGCGTCGATGCCCTCGCGCACGAACGCGGGCAGGATCAGATTCGCCGCGTCGAGCCGTGTCTCGGCGACCATCCGCCGCATCGTCGGGGTCGTCCGCAGCCGCCGGGGGCGGGAGCCGGGGAAGTTTCCGTACACAGTCATCCTTCGAGATTAGACCCGTACACATCACCGTCTTACCGACACCCGTGCCGGGAAAGAAGCGCGAAACGGGCAGGGGCCCGGCCGCCGAAGCGACCGGGCCCCTCACACACTCCGCCACACACTCCGAACGCGCGGCTCAGGTCGTCGTACGACGCCGCCGCGCACCCGGACGCCGCTCGCTCGGCCGCGTCACCGGGTCACCGGCCTCCTTCGCCGCCTCCCGGCGCCGCGCGCCGAACTCGGCGAGCGCCTCGGCCAGCTTGTGCACCGAGGGCTCCGGGGACAGGACGTCGACCCGCAGGCCGTGCTCCTCGGCGGTCTTCGCCGTCGCCGGGCCGATACACGCGATCACCGTCACGTTGTGCGGCTTGCCCGCGATGCCGACCAGGTTCCGCACGGTCGACGACGAGGTGAAGAGCACCGCGTCGAAACCGCCGCCCTTGATGGCCTCACGCGTGTCGGCGGGCGGCGGCGAGGCGCGGACCGTGCGGTACGCGGTGACGTCGTCGACCTCCCAGCCCAGCTCGATGAGCCCGGCCACCAGCGTCTCGGTGGCGATGTCGGCGCGCGGCAGGAAGACCCGGTCGATCGGGTCGAAGACCGGGTCGTACGGCGGCCAGTCCTCCAGCAGACCGGCGGCGGACTGCTCACCGGACGGCACCAGGTCCGGCTTCACACCGAAGTCGACGAGCGCGGCGGCGGTCTGCTCGCCCACGGCCGCGACCTTGATCCCGGCGAAGGCACGGGCGTCGAGCCCGTACTCCTCGAACTTCTCCCGGACGGCCTTCACCGCGTTCACGCTGGTGAAGGCGATCCACTCGTAGCGGCCCGTGACCAGGCCCTTGACCGCGCGCTCCATCTGCTGGGGCGTACGGGGCGGCTCGACGGCGATCGTCGGGACCTCGTGCGGCACGGCACCGTAGGAACGGAGCTGGTCGGAGAGCGAAGCGGACTGCTCCTTCGTACGCGGTACGAGCACCTTCCAGCCGAACAGCGGCTTGGACTCGAACCACGCGAGCTGGTCGCGCTGGGCGGCGGAGCTGCGCTCACCGACCACGGCTATGACGGGCCGGTGGCCCTCCGGCGACGGCAGCACCTTCGCCTGCTTCAGGATCTGGGCGATCGTCCCGAGGGTCGCCGTCCAGGTGCGCTGGCGGGTCGTCGTACCGGCGACCGTCACGGTCAGCGGGGTGTCGGGCTTGCGGCCCGCCGAGACCAGCTCACCGGCGGCCGCGGCCACCGAGTCGAGCGTCGTCGAGATGACGGCCGTGGCATCACTCGCGCCGACCTCGGTCCAGCAGCGGTCGGAGGCGGTACGGGCGTCCACGAACCTGACGTCCGCGCCCTGCGCGTCACGCAGCGGCACACCGGCGTACGCGGGCACACCCACGACGTTGGCGACGCCCGGCACGACCTCGAAGGGGATGCCGGCGGCGGCGCAGGCGAGCATCTCGGCACCCGCGTTCCCGTCCAGTCCCGGGTCGCCCGAAACGGCACGGACGACCCGCCTGCCGCCCCTCACCGCCTCCATGACAAGATTGGCCGCGTCCCTGAGAACGGGAACACCGGCGGCTGCTGACTGCGCGTCAACAACCGTCAGCTCAGGTGTGCTTACGCTTGCCCGCGCATGGCAGCGAACGACGCCGAGGACGTCCGGCTCGGCGACAAGGACGTCCGCGCTCGCAAGCGCCTCGACGGCGCGCAGAGTCAGCAGTCCCGGGTCGCCGGGACCGGCGCCGAGGAAGGTGACGTGCCCTTGTGCGGACAGGGCCGGAAAGTCGGATGCGGCGGGGCCGGTGGGGCTCAAAGTGCTCGCTCCCCCATAAGACCGGCCGCACCCTTGGCAAGCATCTCGGCCGCGAGCTCGCGACCGAGGGCCGCCGCGTCGTCCTGCGACGTGGGAACGGGACCGGTGGTGGACAGCTGCACCAGCGAGGAACCGTCGGTGGAACCGACGACTCCGCGCAGGCGCAGTTCGTTGACAGCCTGTCCGTCGACCAGGAGATCGGCCAGCGCACCCACAGGTGCGGAGCAGCCGGCCTCCAGGGCGGCGAGCAGGGCACGCTCGGCGGTCACGGCGGCCCGGGTGTACGGGTCGTCGAGCTCGGCGAGCGCTGCGGCGAGGTCGGCGCTGGTCTCAGCGCACTCGATCGCCAGTGCTCCCTGGCCGGGAGCGGGCAGGACGGTGTCGACCGACAGGAAATCGGTCACCTCACCGGTCCGGCCGAGGCGGCTGAGCCCGGCCGCGGCGAGTACCACCGCGTCCAGCTCACCGCTCCGGACAAATCCGATACGCGTATCGACGTTCCCCCGGATCGCCACGGTCTCGATGTCGAGGCCGTGGTTACGGGCGTACGCATTGAGCTGCGCCATGCGGCGCGGCGAACCGGTACCGATGCGGGCGCCGGACGGCAGCTGCTCGAAGGTCAGCCCGTCCCGCGCCACCAGTACGTCGCGCGGGTCCTCGCGCACCGGCACGGCGGCCAGCACGAGGCCCTCGGGCTGCGCGGTCGGCAGGTCCTTGAGCGAGTGGACGGCGAAGTCCACCTCACCGCGCAGCAGCGCGTCGCGCAGCGCCGCGACGAACACACCGGTGCCGCCGATCTGCGCGAGGTGCTCCCGCGAGGTGTCGCCGTACGTGGTGATCTCGACGAGCTCGACGGCGCGCCCGGTCACCTCGCCGACCGCGTCGGCGACCATGCCGGACTGCGCCATGGCGAGCTTGCTGCGGCGGGTGCCCAGCCTCAGCGGCTTGTCGGCCCCCGCGACCGGGGTTGAGTTGTCGGTCATGACCGCCCTCGATTCGGGTCGTTCAGGTCTGCCCGGGAGACGGCGGCGACCGTCTGCGGGTCGAGGTCGAAGAGTTCCCGCAGCGCATCGGCGTACCCGGCGCCGCCGGGCTCGCTGGCGAGCTGCTTGACCCGCACGGTGGGCGCGTGCAGGAGTTTGTCGACGACGCGGCGCACGGTCTGCGTGATCTCGGCGCGCTGCTTCTCGTCCAGGTCGGGGAGGCGTCCGTCGAGCCGCGCGATCTCGCCCGCGACCACTCCCGCGGCCATCGTGCGCAGCGCGACGACGGTCGGGGTGATGTGGGCGGCGCGCTGGGCGGCACCGAAGGCGGCGACCTCGTCGGCGACGATGGTGCGCACCTGGTCCACATCGGCGGCCATCGGGGCGTCCGCGGACGCCTCCGCGAGCGACTCGATGTCGACGAGGCGCACACCGTCGAGCCGGGCGGCCCCGCCGTCGATGTCACGCGGCATCGCGAGGTCGAGCAGGGCCAGGCGTACGGGGCCGGCGCCCTGGGCGGGCACGGTGGCCCGGCGGACCGCCTGGCGCACCGCACCGGCACTGCCGTTCTCCACCCAGGCGGCGTGCCGGTCGGCGTCGGCCGGGGCGGGAGCGGGCACCGCGGGCGCGGTCGGCGTCTCGACGGCGTCGTCGACGTCCAGTCCGAGCGCGGTGGCGACGGCCTCCGCGGTCAGCACCAGACCGGTCGCACCGGTGCAGGAGACGACGACATCGGCACGTGTCAGTTCGTCGCGGACCGCGGCCATCTCCACGGCACGGGCGGCCACGCCGGTGCCCGGGGGCTGGACCAGGATCTCGACGAGCCGGTCGGCGCGGGCCCGGGTCCGGTTGGCGACGACGATCTCGGCGACACCGGTACGGGCCAGGGTGGCGGCGGCGAGCGAGGACATCGAGCCCGCGCCGATCACCAGCGCGCGCTTGCCCGCGGCCCAGCCCGCGACGTCCGCACCGGCCGCGAGCTGTTCGAGACCGAAGGTGACGAGCGACTGCCCGGCCCGGTCGATCCCGGTCTCGCTGTGGGCCCGCTTGCCGACCCGCAGGGCCTGCTGGAACAGGTCGTTCAGCAGCCGGCCGGCGGTGTGGAGCTCCTGCCCCAGCGCCAGCGCGTCCTTGATCTGGCCGAGGATCTGGCCCTCGCCGACGACCATCGAGTCCAGCCCGCACGCCACCGAGAAGAGGTGGTGGACGGCCCGGTCCTCGTAGTGCACATAGAGATACGGAGTGAGCTCCTCCAGCCCGACGCCGCTGTGCTGGGCGAGGAGCGTGGACAGCTCGGCGACGCCCGCGTGGAACTTGTCCACGTCGGCGTACAGCTCGATGCGGTTGCAGGTGGCCAGCACGGCGGCCTCGACCGCGGGCTCCGCGGCGAGCGTGTCCTGGAGCAGCTTGGCCTGCGCCTCGGCGGGCAGCGAGGCCCGCTCCAGTACGGAGACCGGGGCGCTGCGGTGGCTCAGTCCTACGACGAGGAGACTCATGCCGGCATCACGGCGGGCATGTCCCCGTCGGGTCCCTTCCGGCTGCCGGAGGCCGAGCGCACCGGGGGTGCGGCCGGGTCCGGGCTGCTCTCGGTGGTGTCCTCGCCGGCCTTGCGCTGCTCGTGGAAGGCGAGGATCTGGAGCTCGATGGAGAGGTCGACCTTGCGGACGTCGACGCCGTCGGGCACGGACAGCACGGTCGGCGCGAAGTTCAGGATGGAGGTGACGCCCGCGGCGACGAGCCGGTCGCAGACCTGCTGCGCGGCACCGGCCGGGGTCGAGATGACACCGATCGACACGCCGTTGTCGCCGACGATCCGCTCCAGTTCGTCGGCGTGCTGCACGGGGATGCCCGCGACCGGCGTTCCGGCCATCGCGGGGTCGGCGTCGATCAGCGCGGCGACCCGGAAACCGCGGGAGGCGAAGCCGCCGTAGTTGGCGAGCGCGGCGCCGAGGTTACCGATACCGACGATCACGACCGGCCAGTCCTGGGTGAGCCCGAGTTCGCGGGAGATCTGGTACACGAGATACTCGACGTCGTAGCCGACGCCGCGCGTCCCGTACGAGCCGAGGTAGCTGAAGTCCTTGCGCAGCTTGGCGGAGTTGACCCCCGCCGCCGCGGCGAGTTCCTCGGACGAGACCGTGGGTACCGAGCGCTCGGAGAGCGCGGTCAGTGCGCGCAGATACAGCGGAAGTCGGGCGACGGTGGCCTCGGGAATTCCTCGGCTACGGGTCGCCGGTCGGTGAGTTCGGCCAGTTGCCACGGTGCTCCTGCGGGATGAGCGGGGCTGCAGGCGGCCGTATTTCCCAAGACCGCCCCGTCGAATGCAGGCTATGTCTTTGTGAACGCGTGCACAAAGATAGTGTCCGTTTTGTCCGGTCAAAGTGACCGGGGTCACGCACATTCGTCGCGCGATCCCGGAACCAAGGATCGCATCAGCCCGTTGCGGGCCCGAAGGGGGCAATGCGGCACACACTCCTCACAGCCACTCCCCCGAGAGCACTCAAAACGCCCACGATGGTAACCGCCTTTCGCTCACGACCCCAGTGCCGTGCGCAGCCTCGCCGGATCCACCCGCCAGAACGTGTGCTGTTCGTCGTCGATCAGCACCACCGGAATCTGCTCCCAGTACTCCCGGTACAGCTCCTCGTCCACGGTGATGTCCTTCTCCTCCCAGGACGCGCCGGTCTCCTCGCACACCTCCCGCACCACCCGCCTCGCGTCGTCACAGAGGTGACACCCGGGCTTCCCGACCAGGGTCACCACGCGGTCCGCGGGCTTCTTCTTCGTACGTCGAAACAAGGCACTCATGCCTTCATTCTGCGCCGGGAGGGAAGCTGTTCCCCTCTTGATCCGGTACGCCCGGAATCACCCGTTCACCAGATCGGCGGCCGAGAGTTCACGCCGCGGCATCCCGGCAGGTCGGGAAGGGACGAACCGACTGGCTATGCTCACGACATGGCCGCTCTTGGATGGCTCACACCCCGTAGGCGCCCCGCGACAGCACGGAGCGTGCTGGCCGGCGAGGCAGCAGCTGAGGCAGCGCGGAAATCCACCCTCCCCGACGATCAGCCCCCCGGCACCGAGCAGGACGCCGCCGCGAAGGCGGAGGCCGAGGAGGCGCCCTTCCCCGTCGTCGGCGACGAACGGGCCGCCGCCTTCTTCGACCTGGACAACACCGTCATGCAGGGCGCGGCGATCTTCCACTTCGGCCGCGGCCTGTACAAGCGGAAGTTCTTCCAGCGCCGCGAGCTGACCCGGTTCGCCTGGCAGCAGGCCTGGTTCAGACTGGCGGGCGTCGAGGACCCGGAACACATGCAGGACGCCCGCGACAGCGCCCTGTCCATCGTCAAGGGCCACCGGGTCTCCGAGCTGATGTCCATCGGCGAGGAGATCTACGACGAGTACATGGCCGACCGCATCTGGCCCGGCACCCGGGCCCTCGCCCAGGCCCACCTCGACGCCGGGCAGCGCGTCTGGCTGGTCACCGCGGCCCCGGTGGAGACCGCCACGATCATCGCCCGCCGGCTCGGCCTGACCGGCGCGCTCGGCACGGTCGCCGAATCCGTCGGCGGCGTCTACACCGGCCGGCTGGTCGGCGAGCCGCTGCACGGCCCCGCGAAGGCCGAGGCGGTCCGCGCCCTGGCCGCCGCCGAGGGCCTGGACCTCGACCGCTGCGCGGCGTACAGCGATTCGCACAACGACATCCCGATGCTGTCCCTGGTCGGACACCCGTACGCGATCAACCCGGACGCCAAGCTCCGCAAGCACGCCCGCGCGCTCGACTGGCGACTGCGGGACTACCGGACGGGCCGCAAGGCGGCCAAGGTCGGCATCCCGGCCGCGGCCGGCGTCGGCGCGATCGCGGGCGGCACCGCCGCCGCCGTCGCCCTGCACCGCCGCCGCCGCTGACCCGGGCCGTCCCGCCCGGCCCCGCCCGGGGCCGGATCGGCACGCCCGGACCCCGCCGGCCGATCGGAACACCCTACCCACCGACCGCTCCGGCCAGTCGCGTTGCTCGCACACGACCACAACCCGTCGCCCCGACAGGCAGATAGCGAAGTAATTCGATCAATAAGCGGTCACGATGTGCTACTTGATGCGTCGTTTAGTCGCTACAGAAGCGACGTAATCGATGATTTGAGCAACTGGGTGTAGCACTGCCTGTACGAAGCGTTATTCTCCTCAGACGCATTCCGGAACCCACCACTCACTACGACGAGTGGCGGTTTCGCACTGAACGTGATGGAAGCTCTGCCTCTGGGAGTCCCGTGTACCCACACGTCGGGGTTGACGCCTCGGGCCTGGCTACGCTGCGCGCAACGGTCGCCGACCGCTTGCGCGGCTTCGTCCCCACCGCGTACGCCGTACCCGCATTTGCCACCCCTGCACCTGCCGGCCCCTGCTACGCCCTGGCCGAACGCAGTGCGGCGGTCGGAAGACGCAGCAACCGCGGCGCAACGACCACGTCCACCGTTCGTCGGCCGACCGCCGACAGCGACAGCGCGCGCATGATGGATCTCGTCGAGCGCGCGCAGGCCGGCGAGGCCGACGCCTTCGGCCGCCTCTACGACCAGTACAGCGACACCGTCTACCGATACATCTACTACCGCGTGGGCGGCAAGGCGACGGCGGAGGACCTCACCAGTGAGACCTTCCTGCGCGCCCTGCGCCGCATCTCCACGTTCACCTGGCAGGGCCGTGACTTCGGCGCCTGGCTGGTCACCATCGCCCGCAATCTGGTCGCCGACCACTTCAAGTCCAGTCGCTTCCGACTGGAAGTGACCACCGGCGAAATGCTCGACGCCAACGAGGTCGAGCGCAGTCCCGAGGACTCCGTCCTGGAGTCCCTCTCCAACGCCGCGCTGCTCCAGGCCGTGCGCCGGCTCAACCCCCAGCAGCAGGAGTGCGTGACCCTGCGCTTCCTGCAGGGCCTCTCGGTCGCCGAGACCGCCCGGGTCATGGGCAAGAACGAGGGCGCGATCAAGACCCTTCAGTACCGCGCCGTCCGTACGCTGGCCCGGCTCCTCCCGGACGATGCCCGCTGATCACACCCCCGGCCGAGTCACTCTCGGCGACACCCCCATCACACACTGGTCCGATCATCCTTCGTGCGTAACCCAAGTGCCGCGCCCCTCGTTGTGCCGGTTGCAGGCCCCCTGTCGTCACCCCATGTCCGCCGACACTCACTCATTCGTGTGGAAGCGCTCAAGGTGTGCAACCTTCCGGACCCCAGGGGAGTCGACCGTCATGACGAGAGGAGGTGCCGCCAGTGATCGCAAACGTTTCGGCACACCGGCGGGCGAACGCCTTCGCCCAGGCCCTGGAGGAGCAGTCGCTCCGCGGTGCGGCGGCCGCACAGCCCGAGGAACCGGCCGAACCGGCCGACCACGGACCGTTGCTGGCCCTGGCGAACGGCCTCGGTGAGGTACCGAGGCCGGAGTTGGATCCCGAGGTCAAAGTGGTGCAGCGAGCCCAGCTCGTCGCCGCCATGGAGGCCATGTTCACCCAGGGCGGTGCGTCCGCGGGCCCTACGGTGCCCGAACAGCGGGCCAAGGGAGCCCACCGGGCCTCCCCGCTCCGGAAATTGCGTCCGCGTTCGCGCTGGACGAAGGGGCTCGCGGCCGGCGGGCTCACCGTCGGTGTGGCGGCGGGCGCCTTCGGCGGAGTGGCCGCTGCCAGTTCCGACGCCCTGCCGGGTGATTCGCTGTACGGGCTCAAGCGCGGCATGGAGGACATCCACCTCGGCATGGCCAGCGGCGACGCCGACCGCGGCGAGGCCTACCTCGACCAGGCGTCCACCCGGCTCAGCGAGGCCCGCCGCCTGATGGAGCGCGCCCGCTCCGGCCACCTGGACCACGAACAGCTCGGCGAGATCAGGCGCACGCTCAACGGCATGACGCACGACGTCGGCGAGGGCCACCGCCTGCTCCACTCCGCCTACCGGCAGAACGGCGCCATCGGCCCCATCCAGACCCTGGACTCCTTCTCCCGCTCGCACCGCGACAGCTGGAGCAGCCTCCGCGACCGGCTCCCCGTACAGCTGACGGACGTCGGTGACCAGGTCAGCTCGGTCTTCGACGCCATAGACCAGGAAGTCCAGCCGCTCCAGTCACTGCTGCCCCGCACCCCGGACAGCAGCGGCGACGCCCGGCGCCCGGGCACCGCGGACCGGGACACCCGCCCCTCGCACACCGCCCCCTCCGCGCCCACGTCGCCGGAAGCCTCCCAGGGCCGCACGGGCGACAGCGCCTCGCCCCACCCCTCGGGTTCGGGCAGCGCCTCGTCCGAGGGCCTGATCAGCGGCACGGACGGCCTGTTCGGCACCCCGCCCCCCGGCACCGTCCCGCCCGCCGACGGCCGGGTCAGCACCCCGCCCACCCCGGACGTGACCCTCCCGCCGCTCCTCCCCGGCCTCCTGCCGGGCCTGGGGATCAATGGCGAGGACCTGAAGAACGACTAGCGCCACCTCATACGCGGAGGGGGACGGACTCGTCGAGTCCGTCCCCCTCCGCGTACCGGCACGCCCGTGCGTACCGGCACCGTCCTCGGAAGAACACCGAGCGCCTCAGAAGAACACCGAGCGCCGCTGCACCAGCAGCCGGTACAGCGTGTGCTGGATCTGCTCCCGCACCTGATCGGTCAGGTTGAACATCAGCATCGGGTCCTCCGCCGCCTCCACCGGATACCCGTCGGTGGAGATCGGCTCCCCGAACTGGATCGTCCACTTCGTCGGCAGCGGCACCGCCCCGAGCGGCCCGAGCCACGGGAACGTCGGCGTGACCGGGAAGTACGGGACGCCCAGCAGCCGCGCCAGCGTCTTCGAGTTGCCGATCATCGGGTAGATCTCCTCCGCCCCCACGATCGAGCACGGAATGATCGGCACCCCGGCCCGCAGCGCCGTGGACACGAAGCCGCCCCGCCCGAAGCGCTGCAACTTGTACCGCTCCCCGAACGGCTTCCCGATGCCCTTGAACCCCTCCGGCATCACCCCGACGACCTCGCCGCGTCGCAGCAGCCGCTCCGCGTCCTCCGCACAGGCCAGCGTGTGCCCGGCCTTGCGGGCCAGCTCGTTCACCACCGGCAGCATGAAGACGAGATCGGCGGCGAGCAGCCGCAGATGCCGGCCGGCCGGATGGTTGTCGTGCACCGCGACCTGGAGCATCAGCCCGTCCAGCGGCAGCGTCCCCGAGTGGTTGGACACGATGAGCGCCCCGCCCTCGGAGGGGATGTTCTCGATGCCCTTCACCTCGACCCGGAAGTACTTCTCGTACACCGGCCGGAGCATCGACATCAGGACCTGATCGGTCAGCTCCTCGTCGTACCCGAACTCGTCGACGTCGTACTCACCGGTGACCCGCCGCCGCAGGAACGAGAGCCCGCCGGCGATCCGCCGGTCCCAGCCGCCCCGCCCGTCGGACTCCACGCCCCCCTGCCCGGCCCGCTGAGGCTCCTGGGGCTGGTTCGAGGCGTCCTGCTGCCCGGGCAGGGCGCTCACGGCCGCGGTCCCCACCGGGGAGGCCGCCGTGGGCCCCCGGCCGCCGCCCCCCGAGGGCCGGCGCCGTGCGGGGCGCGCCGAACCGCCCGTCCGCGAACGGTCGTCGTCGAACGGAATGACCTTGGCATCCGCCATCGTCGGTGCGCTCCTCTACCTGGCGCTGGGGGTCGGCTCGGTGTCGCCGGCCCCGGTGATCCCCGCGGCATCGCCGCCCGCCACGGCGAACGGCATCGCGGCCAGTCGGTCGACAGCCCTGCCCACCGCCTCGGGCGGCAGCAGTCCGGGCCCCTGACTGCCGGCGAACTCCGCGAACGTCTCCGCGGTACTGAACCGGGGGTGGAAGCCGAGGGTCTCGCGCATCTGCACGGTGGAGACCACCCGGCCGTGGGTGAGCAGCCGGATCTGCTCCGGCGAGAAGTCCGTCATGCCGACCGTACGCAGCGCCTGGCCGACCCAGGTGACCGCGGGCAGCAGCAACGGCATCGTCGGCCGCCCCAGCCGCCGCGAGCACTGCGAGAGCAACAGCACCCCGTCCCCGGCGATGTTGAACGTGCCGCTGTTCAGCGTCCCGCGCCGCGGCTCACCGGACGCGAGGCCCAGGACGTCGACGACATCGTCCTCGTGCACGAACTGGAGCCTCGGGTCGTATCCGAACACCGTCGGCAGCACGGGCAGCGACAGATAGTCGGCCAGCGGCGAATCGGCCTGCGGTCCGAGGATGTTCGCGAACCTGAGCACGCACACGGCGACATCCGGCCTGCGGCGCGCGAAGCCCCGTACGTACCCCTCGACCTCCACCGTGTCCTTGGCGAAGCCCCCGCTGGGCAGCGACTTGGGCGGGGTGGTCTCGGTGAAGACCGCCGGGTCGCGGGGCGCCGAGCCGTACACGTTCGTACTGGACTTGACCACCAACCGCCGCACGCCGGCCGCCTTCTGGCAGGCGCCGAGCAGTTGCATGGTGCCGATGACGTTGGTCTCCTTGACCGTCGTCCGGCCGCCCGTGCCGACCGCCTTGGCCGAGACGTCCAGATGCACCACCGTGTCGACGGAGTGCTCGGCGAGGACTCTCGCGATCGCGGGCTGGCGGATGTCCGCCGTCACGAAATCGGCGTCGCCCAGCCCGTGTCCGGGCGCGACCGCGTCGACGGCGATCACCCGGTCCACACCCGGATCACGCTGGATGCGCCGCACGAAGCGGCCGCCCAGCTGCCGGGCCGCTCCCGTGACCAGCACGACCTTCCCCAAGATCAGCGCCCTCCGTCGAAAGGTTTCCCCTGGCCGTCACCGTAGCGGGTGGATGCTGCCCTGTGATGACCGCGCGGCGGCCTTCCTCCATGTCTTTGGCCCGAATGCGGGCGGACCGCCGGCGCGACCGCCGAAGCGACTGCCCCCACAACGCACCGCAGCCCTCCCACCGGACCGGCGGGAGGGCTGCGGATTCACGAACAGCGTTCGCTTACTTCTTGTTGCGACGCTGAACGCGCGTGCGCTTGAGCAGCTTGCGGTGCTTCTTCTTGGCCATCCGCTTGCGCCGCTTCTTGATAACAGAGCCCACGACTACCCTCGCTCACTTCTTCTTCACTGGTGCGGGGCGTCTGGGCCCACACGACCTACGTCGGCCTAGCCTACCCGCCAGCGCGTGAGGGGCGTAATCCGAGGTGAACCTCAGGCGGACTCCACCCCCACAAAAGACTCGCGGAGATACTCGTGAACCGCTTGCTCCGGAACCCGGAAGGACCTGCCCACCCGGATCGCCGGCAGATGACCGCTGTGCACCAAGCGGTACACGGTCATCTTCGACACTCTCATGACCGAGGCGACTTCCGCCACGGTCAGAAACTTGACCTCGTTGAGAGGCCTCTCGCTGCCAGCAGCCATGACCCACCTGTACCTTCCGCACGAGACGCCCACCGGCTTCCCCTCCGGTGACTCTTCGTCGTTGTGCGCTCACTCCCCAGATTAGGGGCGGGTGATGCGAGTGGGGAAGAGGTGAGACGATCGGCCGCCTACCGTGACAGAAACGCCCGATTGAGTACATAGCGCGTCAGCGGCCGGTAGTACGCGGACGGCACCCCGTCGTCGAGCGGCACGGCGACCGCCACCCGCCCCTCGGCCTCTCCGACGAACAGCGCGGGATCGTCCGTATCGGCGAGACCGATCGTCTCAATGCCCAGCTGACCTGCCCCGCAGACCCAGCCGTGGTCCCCGACGACCAGTTCCGGCAACCGTCCCCGACCCTCCGCCGCCGCCTCCAGGACGACCCTGACCGGCAGCGGGGAATGGGTGTGTGCGCCGGTGTCACCACCGTGCGACCGCACGCCGGGTTCGCGCACCATCGCGACTCCCCGTACGTAGTCGAGGCTGCACGTGCGTACGCCGAACCGGGTCGTTATGTCGATACATCGCCCCTGCGCGGGGGTGAGTACGGAACACCCCGCCGCCGACATGGCGTCTGCCAGCGCTGCGTAGAAACCGAGCAGCCGGTGCGGATGACCGGTCCCGAACAGCACCGGCGCCCGCCGGACCGCGGCATACGAGAGCCGCTCGGCAAAAGCGTCCAGACCTGCCAGAGTCCGCTCCGGATCGATCACATCCGGCCCCGTGACATGAGCGGGATCGTCCGAGACCCCGCACCTGTCGGCCATCAGCCGGAGCAGATCCCGCTCCGCCCAGCCACGCCCGGGGTCGAGACCGAGCGTCACCCGCGGATCCCGGGCCGCGAAGAGCCGATAACTCCGCAGACTCACCTCCCGCGAGGTGGCCACGGGCCCGGCCAGCCGGGCCGCCAGCAGATGCGCACGCAGCGCTCCGGTGCTCAACACCCCACCGATGCTCCCCCAGTCACCCGGCCGGGGGGCCGGAAGCCCGGTTACGCCCCACAGTTGGCGTAACCATTACGCGCCACCGCCGGAAACGGCCGCACCACGACCGCCCCCGCCCGCCTCAGGTCAGCAGCCCCCGCAAGGGGAACGCCGCCCGCCGCGTCGCCAGCACCGCCTGGTCCAGCCGGTCCGCGGGGTCGTACCCCTCCTCCCACGACTTCCAGGAAGGCGTACGGCCGTCCGTCATCCGGGCCGGCCCCAACTGCCGCGTCCGGGCGTAGACCTCGTCCCGCCACGACGACGGAATCACCGACTCCGGGTCCACCGGCGCGTGCGCGGCGATCCCCACCAGATGCGTCCAGGACCGCGGCACCACATCGACCACCGCGTAGCCGCCCCCGCCGAGGGCCACCCAGCGACCGCCCTCCGCGTACTCATGGGCGAGGTCGTGACAGGCCGACATCACCGCGCGCTGCGCGTCCAGCGACACCGCGAGATGGGCGAGCGGATCCTCGAAATGCGTATCGGCCCCGTGCTGGCTCACCAGCACCTGCGGCCGGAAGTCCGCCAGCAGCTCCGGCACCACCGCGTGGAACGCCCGCAGCCACCCCGCGTCCCCCGTACCGGCCGGCAGCGCCACATTCACCGCACTGCCCTCACCCGCCCCGGAGCCGGTCTCCTCCGGCCAGCCGGTCTGCGGGAAGAGCGTCCGCGGGTGCTCGTGCAGCGAGACGGTCAGGACCCGCGGGTCCTCCCAGAACGCCGCCTGCACCCCGTCCCCGTGGTGCACATCCACATCGACGTACGCGACCCGCTCGGCACCCAGCTCCAGCATCCGCGCGATGGCGAGCGCCGGGTCGTTGTAGACGCAGAACCCCGCCGCGCCGCCCGGCATCGCGTGGTGCAGCCCGCCCGTGAAATTCACGGCGTGCGCGGTGTCCCCGCGCCACACCGCCTCGGCCGCCGCCACCGACTGCCCGGCGATCAGCGCCGAGGCCTCGTGCATCCCGGCGAACGCCGGATCGTCCACGGTCCCGAGCCCGTACTTCTGATCGGCGTGCTTCGGATCAGCCGAGGCGGCCCGCACTGCGGCCACATAGTCCTCGCGGTGCACCAGCCGCAGCGTGGAATCCCCGGCGGGCTTGGCCGCGACCGCGTCCACCGCGCCGTCGAGCCCGAACGCCCGGACCAGCCCCATCGTCAGGGCGAGCCTGACGGGGTCCATCGGATGACTTTCCCCGAAGTCGTATCCCGTTACTGCGTCATCCCACATCAACTGTGCGCGGCCGCTCATGCCCGCCACCGTATCGGGCGGACTCCGTGCCGAACGACTTGGCGTACACCAGCGTCGCGAGCACCAGCACCATCGGTACGAGCATCGCCCCGCGGTAGCTCCAGGCGTCCCCGAGCGCCCCCACCAACGGCGATCCCACCAGGAATCCCACGTAGTTGAAGACGTTCAGCCGGGCGATGGCCGTATCGCTCGCCCCGGGGAACATCCGCCCGGCGGCGGCGAAGGTCTGTGGCACGATCACGCAGAGCCCGAGCCCCAGCATGGTGAACCCGAGCATCCCGGTCCACGCCCCACCGGCCACCGCCACCACGGCGAACCCGGCGGCGGCCAGCACACTCCCGAACCGCACCACGGCCACGGCCCCGAACCGCCGCACCCCGAGGTCCCCCACGGCCCGCCCCAGCAGGGTCGTCACCATGTAGACGTTGTACGGGACGGTCGACAGCTGCTCCGAGCTCCCCAGTACGTCCTGCAGATACTTGGCGCTCCAGTTGGAGACCGTCGAGTCCCCGATGTACGCGAAGCTCATCACCAGACAGAGCGGCATCAGCAGCTTGAAGGAGACCGAGGCCGCCCCCTTGCCCTGCGCCTCGCCCGCCGCCGGGTCCGGCTCCGCGCCCTCGGCGTACCACCGGCTCCCGATGAACGCGACGGGCAGCAGCACGGCGACCGCCGGCAGGTAGGAGACCAGCAGCGACAGGTCCCAGTGCGCCCCGGCCCAGGCCATGGACGCCCCGGCGATCCCGCCCAGGCTGTACGCGGCGTGGAACCCGAGCATGATGGATCGCCCGTAGGCCCGCTGGAGGCTGACGCCCATCATGTTCATGGAGGCGTCGAGCGCCCCGACGGAGAGCCCGAACACGCCCAGTGCCAGGGCCGCCTCCCACAGCGCGTTCCCGGCGCCGGCGCCGAGCAGCGCGAGCATCACGACGGGCTGTGCCCACCTGAGCACGACCCTGGGCCGCACCCGCACGACCACCTTCTCGGTGACCACGCTGCCGACCCCGGCCAGGATGGGCACCGCGGCCAGGAAGACGGGCAGCAGCCCGTCGGATATCCCGTACTGGTCCTGAATGGCGGGAATCCGCGTCACCAGCAGAGCGAAGGTGACTCCCTGCACGAAGAAACTCACCGCGAGGGAGGCCCTGCCGTGCCGCAAACGAGCATCTGTCATGGCCGCGAGCGTAAGGCCAGTTTCTACCCGTGGGTAGATGGATCAGGCCAGCAATTCCCGGAGTTGACCCATGTCCGAGAAGTGCCCGGTGACCCCGGAGAGACGGTCCGCCGGCATCATCGACGTAAACCCGTACACATCCATCCCGGCGGCCCTGGCCGCCTCCACTCCGAGCGGGCTGTCCTCGATGACGACGCAACGCTCGGGGGGCACGCCCATCCGCTCGGCGGCGCGCAGGAACAGGTCGGGCGCCGGCTTTCCCCGCCCGACATCCTCCGCGCTGAAGATCCACTCCTCTTCGAACCACTGGTCGAGCCCGGTCTTGCGATGCGCGACCCGGATCCGCTCGTGGCTGCTGGAGGACGCCACGCAGTACGGAATCCCGTCGGCCACGAGCTTGCCCAGTACGTCCTCGACCCCGGCCACCGGTTCCAGCTCCTGCTCGAATGCGGCGAAGATCCGTGAGTGGAGCGTCTCGTCGAAGTCCGCGGGCAGCTTCTCCCCGGTCCGTTCCTCGACGAGATCGTGCACCCGGTGCACGGCGGCCCCCATGTAGTCCCGAAGGCTCTCCTGGTACGAGGTGGGGTGCCCGAGCTCCGTGAGGTACTCGGCCAGGATGGTGTTGGAGATCGGCTCGCTGTCCACGAGCACACCGTCGTTGTCGAAGATGACCAGTTCGTAGCGCATGGTTCGAGCCTAGACGTTCGGAAACGCAGAAAAGCCCCGTGTCCACAAGGACACGGGGCTTTCCCGTAAAAGGAGTTCGGCGGCGTCCTACTCTCCCACAGGGTCCCCCCTGCAGT